>CAIXBE010000036.1 GCA_903917595.1 uncultured Rhodobacterales bacterium | reverse complement strand
TCAAAGGCTTTGGCAAGACCGGAAACAACCAGAACCGGCCCCACCATGGTGGGGCCGGACAGGGCAGTCGCAGGCGCAAATTGCGCGTTCATGCGTGGTTCACTCGACGAATTCGGTGAACTCGGTGATGCCGATGTTTTCGTACATCTTGCGGATGATGTCATAGTCAGCGTCGGTCACCGTTGCACCAAAGCTGCCGCCGATATACTTGGCGTTTTCTTCGGTCGAGGTCAGCGCCGCAAGCAGGGCATCGTTGTTCTCGGCAAAGGTCTTGCGGACGATTTCAACCACTTCGGCGGAAACGGTCGGCGACACCAGCAGCACGTCGTTCGGCAGGGTCACACCCTTGGCGATCGGACGGAACTTCTGGTCCGGGAATTTCTCGGTGATGCTGTCGATGTGGGTACGGTTCAGGCCGATGGCACCGATGTCGCCAGCGATCAGGGCTTCAACAGCTACGTTGCGGTTCAAGAAGACCGGCTCGTAATCGACGCTGTAGGTCAGCCCCGCCTCGGTCAGAAGCGTGACCGGGCCAAGGTGCTGTGAGGTCGAACCGATTTCGCCAAAGGACACCTTCATGCCCTTGAGGTCGGCAGGCGACTGCACCGGGCTGGAGTCCAGCACCACGAGCGTGGAGTAATAGTCAGGGCGGACCCAGGTGACGACGGGCAGGGCATCCAGACGGGCGTTGAACACCACATATTCCGCCGGGCCGGTCAGAACGAAGTCGACCTGATCGGCGGCCATCGCCTCGACTGCGACGGTGCGGCCGGAAACGGGGAAGAACTCGACCTTGAGGCCCGAGGCTGCCTCGAAGGCGTCCTTGAACGGGCCCATCTCGCGCTGCAGCGCCTCAAGTCCGTCGATGTCGGTAAAAGCGAAGCGGATGGTGTCCTGAGCCGCGGCGTTCGAGGCGGCAAGAACGCTCATGGCAATGAGGCCGGAGGCGAGCAACTGTTTCATAGCGGGATCCCATTTCTCCTTGGTTCGGCTTCCGGCTATTTTCTTTGTGCGACCGAAGCGTGACCAATTGATCAAGGATTGATGACAAAGCTTGCGTTGCACCCCGTACGAGTTTCCGAACGCGACCGAAGCGTCCGCACGATCTCTGCTGTTCCTCCGCGTCGGCAATGGTCGCAGGCGCGGTCTTCTTGCCGCCCCTTGCCCTGTCTGTGCCGTGACTGCGAGTAAAGCCTCAGCGCCCGCAGCGAAAGTCCGCTTTGCTGACGGCGCGCGGGCCGAGATCCGGTAACGAAGATCCGGTGATGTCGGGTTCCTCATGGTTCACATCCACATGCGGTGGATCACAAACCGCGCCCCGCGGAAATCCCCGATTTCCATTTCGGATTTGCCGCTCTAATGTGGCAGTGCACCGGGTGTCGAGCAAATATTGATGATCACAGTCACGAACTTCAGCAAGCACTACAAAGGCTTCGCAGCCGTCAAGGATCTCAGCTTTACCGTAGCTCCCGGCCAGATCCTTGGGCTCGTCGGGCCCAACGGGGCGGGTAAGACGACGACGTTGCGCGCCCTGTGCGGTATTGTGCCACCGACGTCCGGGCATCTCTCGATCGCGGGCCATGACATCGTCAAAGCCCCGATAGCGGCCAAGAAAAACCTTGGTTACATTCCTGACCACCCACGGCTGTTCGACACTTTGACGGTTTGGGAACACCTGGCCTTCACCGCCGCCGCTTACAAGGTCGCGAATTTTGAGGAAGGGGCCGAAGCGCTACTTCAGTCATTCGAGCTTTCGCACAAGCGCGACACGCTCGTTCACAACTTGTCACGCGGCATGCGTCAGAAAGTGGCGATCGCTTGCGCCTTCCTGCACGACCCGAAGGCTATCCTTTTCGACGAACCGCTGACCGGACTTGACCCCCAAGGGATCCGCGGCATTCAGCAGGCGATACGGGAACGCGCAGAAAGCGGCGCGGCAATCATCATCAGCTCGCACCTCCTGGGCCTGTTCGAGACGCTCTGCACACATTTGATGGTGCTGAACCTGGGCGAGTGCCGCCGGTTTGGCGCGATGAGTGATGTCCTCGCCGAATTTGGCCAATCCGATAGCAATTCGGCCCTTGAATCGGCCTATTTCGCGATCACACAAAAACGAAGCGATGGGTGAAGCCTAGGCCATGGACGCAGCACTTCTTCGCCTTCTCGCAATGCGAATGCGCGGCGGGCTTCGCCTGCGGCTGATGCAGTTGGTAAGCCTGCGTGGAGCGCTGCTCTTCATTGCGCTCGGCGGGATCATCTGGCTGCTGATCGCGAGTGGACAGCTGGATCCGACGGCGCAGCTTTTTGGGGGCGCAAGTCTCGATTCACAGGCCATTCGCGCGGAAATCGAGACTTTCATGCCGCTTGGAATGCTCGGGATGACGCTGCTTACGGTATTGCTCTCGACGGGGCCGTCGTTTCATTTTTCGCCGACAGAGGTCAATCTTCTCTTTGTCGGGCCGTTCAGCCGTCGCGACCTGATCATCTACAAGTTCATTGCCTACGCTGCGGGCGCTGCGCTGAGCGCCACACTCATCGCACCGTTCGCGCAATCGCAAACGGGTTCAGCTTTTTCAGCCTTTACCGCCACGTTTCTGACGCTGCTGTTCGTCCAGTTGAACAGCGCAGCCGTGGGGATGGCTTGGCAGGCGTTCGAAGGCAACCGGCTTGCGCGGCTGAAATGGCCCGTAACTGCGCTGGTCTGCGCGCTTGCTCTCGCCGCAATGATCCACGCCTGGGCGGTCCCTGACCGCAGCATATCCGGCCTTATATCGGACGTGCGTCACTCGTGGATCGGCACAATCATCCTGATGCCCTACATCGTTTTCGCCGAACTCTTTCTGGCGCGAGCCCATTTTCCGGATCTGGCTCTTTGGGCCGCCATCGCGATCCTCATCAATGTTCTGCTGTTGCGGGCGGTCATCAAGCTCGACCGTCGCACTTCCGAGTTCTCGCTGCGGGAAGACACCCGACTAAGCGACCGATGGGAGCGTATGAAGCAGGGTGGGTCGTTTTGGGCGACCGAGCGAAGCGAGATACCCTCGATCCGCAGCGCGCCGACGCTGGGAGGGCTTGGGCCCATCGCCTGGCGCCAAGCCATCAAGGCTGCACGCAACTCATCGAAGCTCATCGTCATATTCATCGTCGGTGCCGCTTGCGCCGGACCTCTCTCTTCGATGGCCGGAGTTTCAATCACGGGCAAGCATGGGCTGCTGATGCTTTACTTCTTCTTCGGCTTCAGCCTTCCGCGCACGTTGATATGCGATTTTCGCGGCGACCTAAGCCGAATGGAAACATACAAGACCCTGCCGATCGCACCGTGGCGCATCTGCTTGGGACAACTCGTGGTTCAGGTGCTGCTGTCCTACGTTATTGCACTCACGATGATTGTTAGCCTCCTGCTCTTTGAGGACAGTCTCGGTGCTCCCGTTGCTCTGGCGTTGGCGGCGTTTGCACTCCCGCTCACCTTGCTCATTTACGCGGTCGAGAACACGATCTTCTTGCTGTTCCCGGCCAAGCTCGTGCCGATGGGGCGGGCGGACTTCGAGTTTCTCGGTCGATCATTGATCGAATTCATATTGAAAACCGTTGTCATTCTCATTGCCGTGGCGCTGGCGATTGGTGTCGGGGTCTTCACGCTTTTGACGCTTGGAAGCACATTGGTCCTGTCTGGTTTGGCCAGTTGGGTGTCACTGACCTTGATCGCGGGCCTGGCAATGATCGTGATGCAATTTGCTTTCAGACGCTTTGTGGTCGCAGAAGCTTTCGACTGAGCCAGTGAAAGTAGGGCTCTGATTGTAGGAGCTGGGCGGTTTTTTTGCCTCTATGATCCGACCCTTCGGGATGGTGCGCAGACACGCATTACGGGCTGACCACGTCAGGCGCGGAATAGACGACGGCCGGGCACAGAGGCAATCGTCCATTGGCAGGAGTCCTGCCGTCCGAGGATCCTCAAGTGAATTGCGGCGCTCTGCTAGACGGAGGCTCGGACTTCATCTGCGACGATCCGCCCGTCTTCCAGCGTCAGGATGCGGTCTGCGCGGTCGAGGATGCGATTGTCATGTGTCACCAGCAGCGTGGTCATTCCCCGCTTGTGGCCCAGGCGGCGCACAAGGTCGATCACGTCCGACGCACTGTCCTTGTCAAGGGCCGCGGTCGGTTCATCTGCCAGCAGCAGGGCCGGGCCCCCGACCAGCGCTCGGGCGACGGCAACGCGCTGTTTCTGGCCGCCGGAGAGGTTGGCGGGCAGATAGTCGACCCGGTCCGCCATGCCGACCAGCCCCAGAAGATGCCTTGCCGCGCGTGTAGCCAGATCGGCCTCAACTCCCGGATGGACCTGAGCGCCCATCATGACGTTCTGTCCGGCTGTCAGGCTTTCATGCAGGTTGTGCGCCTGAAAGATGAAGCCCAGCTTCCGCCGCATCAGGACCAGTTGCGCCTCGTTAGCGTCTTTCAGCTCTTGATCGATCAGGCGAAGACTGCCCTCTTGTACGGCGCGAAGGCAACCGGTCAAGGTCAAGAGCGTCGTCTTGCCCGACCCCGACGGCCCCATCAGGACAGTAAAGCTGCCGCGAGCCAAGGTCAGGTTGATGTCGAACAGTGCCTGTTTCCGCGCCGCCGCTTGACCAAACCAGTGGTTCAGCCCGGCAATCTCGACGATGGGGGAAATCTCCATGGCGTCCTCTAGAACAGGTCCGCCGGATCGGCGGCGGCAAGGCGTCGGGTCGCGATGGCCCCAGAGAGGGCCGAGAAGACCACCGTGCCAAGGAAAACCGTGATCGCCATGAATGGGGTCAGGGCCAGCGGTAGGGTCGTCATCTTTCCCATCGCGGCAAGAATGGTCGCGCCGACGGCAAAGCCGGGAAGAAAGCCCAAAATGCCAAGGATCAGCGCCTCCTCCAGCACGATCCCGATAAAGAACCGCTGGCCAAAGCCCATGGCCTTGAAGGTGGCGTATTCGCGCAGGTGATCGGCGACATCGGTGGACAGGACCTGATAGACGATCACCAGCCCCACAAGCACGCCGATAAGCACCCCGAAGCCAAAGATGATGCCGGTTGGCCGCTTGGTCTTCTGGTAGGTCAGTTCTTCTTGCGCAGCGTCGGCGTAACTGCGGATGCGCAGCGCGGGGTCGGAAATCAGCCGATGGAGCCGGGCCACGACTACCATGACATCCGCCCCGGGGCGTAGGCGCAGCAGGATGTGATCGGGCGCGGCCGAACTTCGCGCGGGAAAAAGTGCGAGGAAGGTCTGGTCCGAGACGATCATATAGCCGTCGCCCCCAAACCCGCCGCCACCGGCAAAGGTGGAATAGGCGGTCAGCGTGCGGCCCTGAGTCTCGAATGACAGGGGCGACTGGGGCCGGATCGCTGCTGCTGCCTCGCGTCCCAGCCCGCGCGCCAGACGGTCAAGGAGGGCGGCATCCTGCACCTCCAGCAGCGACAAGTCTCCGGCGATGTCCGGCGCGATAAAGCCAGGCCTGGCGGGATCGACGCCAAAGGTGGTCAGACTGATGTCGGTATCGCCGCGATCCCAGGGCGCGTTCGCGATGAACAATCCCATGCCGTCGATAACATCGGGGTCGGCCATTGCCTGCAAAAGCCATTGCCGCGCAACGTTGCCACCGTCGGTCAGGCCATTGGCATCGGCGGCCGAGATCATCACACCGGCGTCAAAAAAGCTGTAGGGCCGCAAGGTCGCCGTTCCCATCGACGTCATGATCCCAAGCTGCACAAAGACCAGAACATCGGCAAAGGCCACCCCCACCAGCGCGGCGGCAAAGCGCATCAGGTTGTGGGTCAGTTGCAGCCAGCCAATCGGAAGACGGCCCAGCAGACGCTGCAATAGCCGCTTCACGGAGTGGCCTCGGCTGCACTGGTGTCGATGCGGGCGATGACCTCAAGGTTGGTGAACCGCGCCGCGATGGCCGAAGACTCGGGGTCAAGCGCCACCAGCACCCGGATCACGCGGGCATCCTTGTTCTCGGCGGCGTCGTCCGAGATCAGACCCTGCCGCCCGACCGTCAGGCCGATGAAGTCGACCTTGCCCTGCAGCGTCTGGCCCAGGACCGGCGAGACCAGCTCAACCGGTTGTCCGGGTTGGACTTTGGCGATCCGGTCCTGCCAGATCTCGACCTCGGCCATCATCCGACCGATGTCGCCCATCAGCATGATCCCGTCCGTCGGAGGGCGCTGACCGGGGGTGGCGTTGATGTCCAAGATCGCCCCGGCGATCGGGGCCACGACCGCCGCGCGCTGCAGGTCCAGTTTGGCGCGGGCAAGGTCGGCTTCGCTTGCCTCGACATTCCGGGTCGCGACCAGCACGTCGGGCTGATCTTGCAACGCCAGGGTCGAGAACCGCGCCAGCGTCGCCTTGGCCCGGTTTACCGCCAGACGGGCCCCTTCGGCAGCGGTGCGGGCGGCATCCAGCGTGGCCTCGGTCGCCACGCCCCGCTGAAACAGCGCTTCGGTGCGCTGCAGGTTCGCCGCCGCATCGGCCGCCGTTGCCACCGCCTGATCCAGCGAGGCCTGCGCCTCATCGCGGCTGGCTTCGACCCCGGCTCGGGTCTGTAGCAGGATGGCCTCGCGGACGGCCAGATTGGCCTTTGCAGTCAGCACGGCACCTTCCAGCGCCATCGCATTGTCCAGCCGCGCCAGCACAGCGCCCTTGTCGACCGTCTGGCCGACGGTGACCAGAACCTCGGCAATCCGCGCGTCGCCCGCCCCATAGGGTGCGGCAACAATGGACACGTCATCCTTGGGCATGATCCGCGCCAGCCCGATTACATCGGTGGGCAGCATGGTTTCTGCCATGCGCGCGGGCAGTTCCAAGTTTGGCGGCAGCGCGATAGGTGTTTCCGACCCGCCGCCCGGTTGCAATCCAGTCAGGCCATAGAACGCCCGAAGCAGGGGGGGCTGAAAGTACATGCCTATGACGGCACCCGAAAACATGACCACCGGGAGAAGAAGGATCAGAAGATAGCGCTTCTTGAATCGACTGAGCCGCCGGACACCTTGGCCAGAGGAATCCGCAGTTCCAATGTCCAGCGGCAATCCGCTTTCTGTGGTTTCGGGCATGTGAGGCATTTCCTGACTGTTGCACTGGCAACGCGCCCTTGTCGCACCAACAACCGGAGGCTTCCTTGATGTCGATCAAGCTACCGACGCACAGGGAGGAGCCGGTGGCCGAGTTGTGCCGGGCTCATGGCATCAGCAATGCCTCGTTTTACATGTGGCGTGCGAAGTATGGCGTAATGGATGCTTCCCGGATCAGCCAGATGAAGGCCATGGTTCATGCCCAATGGCGAGGGGGAACCGGCGGTTGAAGCGGATGTATGCGGACCTGCGCATGCTGGCCGATTTGCTGAACTGCGAAGATGAACGCCACTGGTCCGAGAGACATTGGCTAGGGCCTATATCGAGCGCCCGAACATCCCTTTCATGGTTTGCAGGCAAACCACTGCCGGGCAACGGGGCATCGGCGGCATCACACGCGCCCAGAAACTGAAAATGGCCGCGTGAATTCTACGGATTCCCCCCTCCAAGAATGGGGGATTACCCCGCCCATGTCCGGTTTCTCTGAAGTAAATCACTTCATCCTGTCAGATCCCAGGCGGGATCAGAACGAAATTGCCGACATGTGATTTTTGCAGGAATTCCTGCTGCGCGGTGGCAATCCGTTCAAGGGGATAGGTTCTGGCCAGAAGCGGGCGGATCTCGCCGCTCTCGATATAGGAAATCAGGTTGGGGAAAACTGGTTCGTCCCAAGCAGTGCAGCCGATCAGGGTCAGGTCTTTCAGGTAGAACACCCGCATGTCCAGTTCGACGACCGGCCCCCCTATCGCCCCGGACGAGACAAATTTGCCGCCGCGCCTCAGGACATTCAGCATCGCGCCGAACCCCGGCCCCGCGACATTGTCGATCACGACATCCACCGAATCCTTGCCCAACGCCTTGACCAGATCGGCGCTGCGGTCGATGACGTGATCCGCGCCGAGCGCCCGTATGGCGTCCATCTTCATGGTTGTGGTGATCCCGATCACCTCCGCGCCCCGCCGCTTGGCCAGTTGCACCGCAGCCGACCCGACCCCGCCCGAAGCGCCCGCCACCAGCACGCGCATTCCGTGGCGGACCCCTGCCCGGTGGATCATGTTTTCGGCGGTGCCGTAGGCGCAGGGAATGGTGGCAAGTTCGGCATCGGTCCAGTCGCATTGCACCGGAAACACCTCGGCTGCCGGGACCTTGACGAACTGGGCAAAGGCACCGTCAAAGTCCGACGCCATCCAGATGTTTTCCGGCGAGGTGAACCCATCGGGCCTCATGCAGGCGCGGACAAGGATGCGCTGGCCCAGAAGGTGGCGATTTGCTTCGGCGCCGACTTCGACCACGATCCCGCAGCAATCGGTGCCCTGGATGAAGGGAAATGGGGTTGCCGCGTTCCAGCCGCCGTCGGCTTTCCGGGTCGGGGCTGACTGTTCATTGGCGGCGGCATCGGCGGTGCTTTTGCGGACAGTGGTGGAATACCAGCCAAGCCGCGTGTTGATCTCGGTGTTGTTCATCCCGGCGGCGCGCACTTCGACCAACACCTCGGCAGGCCCGGGGGTCGGGCGCGCGACATCGCAATACAAAAGCTGATCATAGCCTCCGTTGCCCAGCGTCACCACGGCCTTCATGGTCGGTTGGCCGTCGCGGGGCGCAAGACGGCCAAGGGCTGCTTCGGTCATCTCAATCTCCCGACTTGGGGCGGTTTGTCATCATGCCTTTTGGCGCGCGTTCGTCGGGTCCCAGGCGGGGGCGTCCAGCAAGGTCAGGGCGTGGCGCTGGCCAAGGATGACCACCTCAAGCCCTTTGTCGGTCCCGGGGGTGACATAGGCGAAGGTCAGGCTTTTTCCGGTGGTATGGCCAAAGCTGCCCGAGGTGCATACACCGACGACCGAGGAGCCCTGCATCACCGCCTCGCCGCCCCAGATGTCGCAATCGGTGGCGGCAACTTCGCCGTAAACCAGCGTCGTGGTGACGGGTGCCGCTTCGGTGGCGACCCGGCCCCGGAAGTCGCCCTTGTCGGGGGCGTAAAAGCGGGTGCAGTCGGCCTCGATCAAGGTAATCTCGTTGGTCAGTTCGGACCCATAGCCGCGATAGCCCTTTTCCATTCTCAACGAGTTGACCGCCTGCCCACCGAAATCGGCGATGCCATGCG
>CAIXBE010000035.1 GCA_903917595.1 uncultured Rhodobacterales bacterium | reverse complement strand
CGATCATCGACCAGCTAAGAACAAAGGGATAGGTCAGATAAGCATGCACCCGGCTGACGTGGATCAGGTCGACCAACTGATCATAGGGCACCCGGCCGGTGAAATGCACACGGGACAGGTCAAGCCGATCCTTGACCTCATCCAGAAAGATGTCCTTCCATTTGCCGCCATCCTTTGGCGGTGGGCCATAGCTCACCTCGTCGCCGCCGACGATCACCACCTCGCACCCAGGCCTTGCCGCCAGCACATCGGGCAGCGCGCGCATGAAGGTGTGGTAGCCTCGGTAGGGCTCCAGATTGCGGTTAATGAAGGTCAGAACCTCATCGCCGCGCCTAAGCTCCCGACCATTCGGCAACGTGAAACGGGCATCGGGGTTCGGGGTCAGCCGGTCGCAATCGACCCCGTCAAAGATCACCTCAAGATGCTTGCGCAGCAGGGGCGGATGGGTGCTGGCCTGCCAGTTGGTCGGGCTGATCCCCTGGTCGGCATGCGCCAGGGACTGCGCCATATGAGCGGCCCGCGCCTGGGACATCATCACCTGATCGAAGCTTGACGTCTGAAACTCGGGATCAAAGCCGGAATCCGCCTTGGTCCCGCGATAATAGAACTCGGCAAAGACCAGCAGCCGGGCTTCGGGCCAGACCTCTTTCAGAAACAGCGTCTCGCCCCAGCCGGAATGGCCGTAGATGACATCCGGCACATAGCCCTCGGCGCGAAGCTGCCGCGCCAGCCTTGCGACCACGACCCCCCGGTCACTGTTGGAGGTAAAGTTGCGGCCCAGTCGGGTGGCGGCGGGATCGACCTTGGCGGGCTTGAACGCATAGCGCAGCGCCGGGACGTCCATCTGATTCTTGTTGCCGGCTTCGGTGATGGCGCGGACGTCATGGCCCCGGCGCTGCATCTCGGGGGCAAGATGCAGGAACTGACCGGGAAAATTCTGGTGGACGAAAAGAAGCTTCACGTCAGGCTCCGAAGGCCGCGGCCATCAAAGCTTTGGTATAGTCCGATTGCGGGTTGGTAAACACCGCTGCGCAATCGCCGGTTTCCACCACGTCGCCGCCCTGCATGACCATGACCTTGTGCGCCATCGCCCGGATCACCCGCAGATCGTGGCTGATGAAGATATAGGCCAGCCCCCATTTTTGCTGCAGACCGCGCAGAAGTTCGACGATCTGCACCTGCACCGTCATGTCAAGGGCGCTGGTCGGCTCGTCCAGAACCACCAGTTTCGGGCGCAGGATCATCGCGCGGGCAATGGCGATGCGCTGGCGCTGACCGCCCGAGAACTCGTGCGGGTAGCGGGCCATGGTCGAGGGGTCGAGGCCCACCTCGCGCATGATGTCGGCCACCATGTCGGTGCGGTTGCGACCGGGAGCGACACCGTGGACACCAAGGCCCTCGGCGATGATTTCCTGCACGGTCATCCGGGGCGACAGGCTGCCGTAGGGGTCCTGGAACACCACCTGCATTTCCTTGCGCAGGCCGCGCAGAGCGGCACCGGTGCTGCCGCGCAGGTCTCGGCCCAGAAACGCGATGGTTCCGGTGGAGGAAATCAGCCGCAGGATCGCCATTGCCAGCGTGGTCTTGCCTGACCCGCTTTCACCAACGATGCCAAGGGTTTCACCGGCACGAACCGACAGGCTGGCGTCATTCACCGCTTTCACATAGCCGACGGTCTGACGCAGGAACCCCTTGTGGATCGGGAACCATATCCGCAGCTTGTCGGTCCGCACCACTTCGGTCGCGCCTGCAGCAACCGGATCGGGGGTGCCCTTCTGTTCGGCGGCAAGCAGCTTTTGGGTATAGGGATGCTGCGGGTTGGCGAAGATATCGGCGGTCTGGCCTTGTTCGACGATCTCGCCGCCCTGCATGACGCAGACCCGGTCGGCGATGCGGCGCACGATGCCAAGATCGTGGGTGATGAACAAAAGGCTAAGGCCCTCGGCGCTTTTCAGGTCGGCCAGAAGATCAAGGATCTGCGCCTGAATCGTCACGTCCAGCGCCGTTGTCGGCTCATCCGCCACCAAAAGTTCCGGCCCGTTGGCCAATGCCATGGCGATCATCACCCGCTGGCGCTGCCCGCCCGAAAGCTGGTGCGGATAGGCACCAAGGCGGCTTTCCGCCTCACGGATGCCGACCTTTCGCAGAAGCTCAAGGATGCGGGCACGGGCGGCAGCACCCGACAGGCCCTGATGCAGCGCCAGGCTTTCGGCCAGCTGCTTTTCGATCGTGTGCAGCGGGTTCAGGCTGGTCATCGGCTCTTGAAAGATAAAGCTGATATTGTTGCCCCGCACCCGGCGCAGGTCGCGTTCATTCGCCCCGACCATCTGGGTGCCGTTGTAGGTGACCGATCCCTTCACCTCGGCGTTGTCGGACAAAAGGCCAACCGTCGACAGCGCCGTCACCGACTTGCCCGAGCCGCTTTCGCCGACCAGAGCCACGGTTTCGCCTTTGGACACGGTGAACGAGACCCGCTTGACCGCCTCGATCAGCCGACCTTCCTGATGGAAGCTGACAGAAAGGTTCTTTACCTCCAGCACGCTCATCTAAAGGTCTTTCTTGGGTCAAAGGCGTCACGCACGCCTTCGAAGATGAAGACCAGCAAGCTAAGCATGATGGCAAAGGTGAAAAAGGCGGTGAAGGCCAGATAAGGGGCCTGCAGGTTCTGCTGCGCCTGTCGGGTAAGTTGGCCCAGCGACGGAAGGTTCGACGGCAGGCCAAAGCCAAGATAGTCCAACGTCGCAAGCCCGCTGATGGCGCCGGTGATGGCAAAGGGCAGCATGGTCAGGGTGGCAACCATCGCATTCGGCAAGACGTGGCGGAACATGATCTGGCCGTCCGACACGCCCAGTGCGCGTGCGGCGCGGACATATTCAAAGTTCCGCGCGCGCAGGAATTCGGCCCGGACCACGCCGACAAGGCCGGTCCAGCCAAACAGCACCGTAAGTCCGACCAGAAGCCAAAAGCTTTTCGACCAGATCGCAGTCAGGATGATGATCACGTACAATGTGGGCACCGAGGACCAAAGCTCGATCAGGCGCTGCAGGATCAGGTCGGTCAGGCCGCCAAAATAGCCTTGAACCGCCCCCGCCGCGATGCCGATGACCGAGGTGAAGAAGACGACGATCAGCGCAAAGGTGACCGAAAGCCTGAACCCGTAAATCACGCGCGCCAGCACGTCGCGTGACGTGTCGTCGGTCCCCAGCCAGTTCCGCTCTGACGGCGGCCCGGGGGCGACGCCTCCGGTGTCGACGATGGTGTTGTAACTGTAGGGGATCGGTGGCCACAAAAGCCAACCCGCTTCGACCGGTTCGCCCGCCGCTGTGGCGTTTGCCGCGACCTCGGCCATGATGGCTTCGGGGTCGTCCCAGCAATCCAGCGACCCACCCGCGACGATCAGGCACTGGACCTCGGGCGTGGTATAGTTCGCCTCGGTCCGCAGGTCGCCGCCAAAGGTCTTTTCCGAATGAAAGCTCAGGACCGGCATGTAGTAGCCGCCGTCATACTTGACCAGAATGGGGCGGTCGTT
>CAIXBE010000034.1 GCA_903917595.1 uncultured Rhodobacterales bacterium | reverse complement strand
GGTGGTGGCGATGGCGTTGGGCAAAGTGGTGCTGGACAAGCCGATTTCCGAGACGTCCATCGAAGAAGTCCACGACGTTTTGTGAGGAGGGGTGGCGATGCAACTTGCAGGCAAACATGTCCTTGTCACCGGCGGGCTCGGCACAATTGGCCGTGCATTCGCAGCCGGATTTGCCGCAGCGGGCGCGCAGGTGACGGTGCTGGACCGACCGGGTGGCGTGGCGCTAGCAGGCGCGGGCTGGCTGGGCGCCGACCTGAACGATCTCGCCGCGACCGAGGCGGCGGTGGCGCAGGCCGCCACCGCACAGAGCTTTGACATTCTGATCAACAATGCTGCTCTGATCATCAACAAGCCGCATGACGCCTTCACCCTGACAGAATACGAAGATCAGATCCGGGTGAACTCGTCGGCGGCCTTTGCACTGACGCGGGCCTGTGCGCCCGCGATGAAAGCCCGGGGCTGGGGTCGGATCATCAATCTGACCTCGATTACATTGAACGGGCAATGGGATGGCTATGTGCCCTATGTCGCCTCGAAGGGCGCGATGCTCGGCCTGACCAAGGGGCTGGCGCGCGAACTCGGTAAGCACGGCATCACGGTCAACGCGATATCGCCGGGCGCGGTGGTATCGGAGGCCGAAAACCGCGTCTTTGCTGACAAGCTGGAGGAATACAACGCTTGGGTGCTGGAGCGTCAGTCGCTCAAGACCCGAATCCAGCCGGAAGATGTGGCCGATCTTGCGGTATTTCTGGCCTCGGACGCGGCCCGGATGATTTCGGGCCAAAACATTGCCATCGACGGCGGTTGGTAAGTGATCAGCCTAACCGCTGGACTGGCACGAGCCGAGGTGCTGCCTGCGATGGGGTCGGGGCTTGCAGGGCTTTTCGTTGACGGACGCCCCGTACTGCGGGCTTGGTCTGGCGTTGTGGCCGACGGCCCCTTTGCACTGGCGATGAACCTGCTTGCGCCGTTTTCGAACCGCATCTCTAGTGAGTTCAGTTTTTCCGGAACCACGCACCAACTGGCTCCCAATCTTGCAGGCGAGACCTTTCCTATCCATGGTGACGCGTTTCAGCGCGAATGGCTGGTCTCCGCGCAGGATGCAGCCAGCACCACGTTGACCCTCGGGAACGGCGATTTCGCTCCCTTCCGATACGACGCGCAAGTGACCTATCGGTTGACGCCAACCGCGCTTCAGGTGCGTCTGCGGCTCACAAGCCGTGCGGCGATGACTTTGCCGTTCGGATTGGGCTTTCATCCGTGGTTTCCACGCGACAGTGACACGAAGTTGCTCTTTCACGCGACAGGGTATTGGCCGGAAGACAGTCGCCACCTGCCATCGGCCACAGCGCCGGTTTCTGTGCCGGCCAACTTGAACTTTTCCGACCTAGCCGCCTTGCCGGTGGATTGGATCAACGCTGGTTTTGCGGGATGGCCGGGGTTTGCAAGGATTGCGCAAGGGCCAGAGGCCGTTTCGGTCGCGGTCCAGTCGGATCTGTCGACGGCAATCCTGTACTCCCCTTCATCTGCGGCTGATTTCTTTTGCTTTGAACCCGCCTCGCATCCGGTCGATGCGCATAATCTGCCCGGAATGCCGGGCCTGACCCTCTTGGCCTCAGGTGAAACACTGACGGCTGAAATGACCCTTGATTGGACCTGATACCATGATCGATCCGCTTTCTTCCGGCCTTCTGCTTGGGCGTATCTGGCGTGCTGGAATCGGTCCCAGCGTTGTCACCTTGCGTGGGGCGCGCGTGCTGGACATCACCACGCGCGCTGCACCAACGATGCGGGATCTCCTGGAGCAGGCCGATATCACGGCCTTCGTCGCGGCAATCGCGGGCGAGGACATCGGCAGCTTGGCCGAGATTACTGCCGCCAGTGTTGAGCCTGACGCGGAAGTGACGCGGTTTCTTGCGCCCTGCGATCTGCAGGCGGTGAAGGCTTGCGGTGTCACCTTTGCGCGCTCGATGGTCGAGCGGGTGATCGAGGAACGCGCCGGTGGCGATCCGGGCCGCGCCGCTGAAATCCGGGCGCGGATCGCCAGCGTGATCGGCGACAGCCTGCGCGATCTGGTGCCAGGTTCGGCGAAGGCCGCCGAGGTCAAGGCGGTCCTGCAAGCTGAAGGGCTGTGGTCACAATATCTGGAGGTCGGTATCGGCCCGGATGCCGAGGTCTTCACCAAGGCGCAGCCGATGAGCGCCGTCGGTTGGGGGGCCAGCGTTGGCCTGCACCCGATCAGCAAATGGAACAACCC
>CAIXBE010000033.1 GCA_903917595.1 uncultured Rhodobacterales bacterium | reverse complement strand
CTGCCTGACGATGAAGGTGCTTTTCGGCATGGCGCTTCGCCAGACGACCGGGTTCGTCGAGAGCCTGCTGCAACTGATCGATCTGGACTGGGCGGTTCCGAACTTCAGCACCCTCAGCCGCCGTCAGAAGGGCCTGAAGGTCAACATCCCCTACCGCGGGTCGCAGGGCCCGTTGCACTTGTTGATTGACAGCACAGGTTGATTGACAGCACAGGCATCAAGGTCGAGGGCGAAGGGGAGTGGAATGCCCGCAAGCACGGTGGCACGAAGCGCCGTGTCTGGCGCAAGATCCACATCCGTTGCCCGGCAGGCGAATGGAACATTCGCCGAGAGGGGGAATTGACGAGCAAACGCTGGAAATCCGGGCGGCCGAGTTCACGACCAGCGACGTGGGCGACGCGCCCACGCTGCCAGAACTGCTCGACCAGATCCCGCCCGATCAAGAGATCGCCAGCGTCACCGCCGACGGTGCCTTCGACACCCGCAAGTGTCACGAGGCCATTGCGGCTCGCAGCGCAGCCGCCATCATACCGCCCCGTAAAAACGCAAAGCCGTGGAAGCCTGACTCGGCGGGGGCGATCGCGCGAAACGAAGCCCTGCGCGCATCAAAACGCTTCGGTCGGACCATCTGGCGACGATGGAGCGGCTACCACCGCAGAAGCCGCGTCGAAACCAAGATGCATTGTCTGAAACTGCTGGGCCAACGCATGGCCGCTCGGGACTTCGACCGTCAGGTTGCCGAGTTCCAGATCCGTGTCGCCGTCCTGAACGGCTTCACCGCGCTCGGCATTCCCGTCACTGAAGTCGTAGGATGAGTCTGTCCGGGGAAAGGCGAAGTCCTCCTCTCAATCAATTTGTGCAACAGAGCCCAGAAGACCCACCGTTGCACTTGAAATTTGAATCCAAGTAGGCCTTCCAGCCCTCAGCGGTCTTTTCGGAAACCTCGGGCGAAAGAACGTTCAGGCGCTGGCTGAGAATTTTAAATGCGGGGGCTTCCCGAAAAACTCGCCGCGATAGATGCTTAGGGCTCATCTGGCTAGCCGTCCTATCTGGCGTATAAGTCCTTTGCGTCAGACAATTGTCGCAAGAAAAAGGCAAAAAGCTCGGCTTGAGAAGAAATTCTTAGCTTTATATAAATATTTCTGCGATTTGCTTTGACAGTGGCTTCCGCAATGCCCAGTTCGACGCCGATTGCAGCGGATGAATAACCACGCAGGATCATCACCGTGACCTGCACTTCGCGCGGGGATAGGACACTATGCCTGAACGAACAAAAAAGAGTTTCGATGCTCACAGAAGCTGGTTCCGGCGGTGCGTGATCGATTTGGTTTTCGGGGCGACCTTTCCATGCGCTGTGCACCAAAGCATTCACCAGTGGCACCGCTTCGGACAGCCCGCTCAGTTCCATGCTTCGAAAGGCCGCCTTGGGCAGCAATCGGGTCAGAGAGATGACACCTCGCAGGTTTCCACAGGGTGGCAGGATGAAACAAACCTCGTCAGAAATCCCGACCAAACCGTAAAATGTTCTGCAATATTCACTTTGCCGGAACCTGTTTGGCGACAAATCCCGCAAAGAATAAAGGCCCGGAGCGGTGCCATTGTAGCAGGCCTGATAAAACGGGTCCAAAATGAAAGGCCCGTCTATATAGCGGTCCACAAGAAGCACACGTTGATCCGGGTGGAGCGTGTCAAAGACCGCTTCGGGTCTGTGTCCCAAGCGGTAGATGAAAAACACCGCACCATCGATATCGGCCAAAGCCTTCAATGCGTGGATTAGGCTGCTTTCAAATGCCGGAGTGTTAAGAAACTCAATTGTATTAGCGATACCAGCATTCCAAGCGTCCCGATCTGCCTTCCGCAACATTCCCACCACGTTTGTATTCCTGTTGGAGTCATCACCGTCGGTGCCATTGCTCAGACGATTCTATACACAAACTACTACTGAGCCAAGAACGCATTAGCGGAATACCCCACTCCGGACCGCAGCACAGCCCCGAATACGACATCGGGGACTAAGCCCCAAGGACTAGTCAGGTGAGAGGATATGACACAACGTCCAAAGGTGCAAGAGTTCGGAAGGCTTCGAAAGAAAGTCCGGACTTGATCCGAAAACGCATCAGTGGAGGACTACGCGATATGAATTCCAGTCACAACCGCCGCCCGGCGCATTGGTCCGTCGCAGGCGGATCGACCGCCCTGCTTGCCGCAATGCTCGGCCTTGCCAGCCCGGCATCGGCCGAATCGACCGATCCGATCAAGCTCACGCTCAACGACTGGACCGGCCAGCACATCAGCGCCACGATCATGGGCAAGGTGCTGGAGAGCAAGGGCCTCAGCGTGGAATACGTTCAGGCCGACTACATCGCCCAGTTCGCGGGCCTCGCCTCGGGTGATCTCGACGTTGCGATGGAGATTTGGGACACAACAGCCAAGCAACTCGTCGCTGACGGAGTCGCTACCGGGAAGATCGAAGATCTTGGCGGGACCGGAATGAAGGCGCGGGAGGAATGGTGGTATCCGTCCTACATGAAGGAACGCTGCCCTGGACTGCCCGACTGGACGGCTTTGAAAAGCTGCGCCGAGGCGTTCTCTACGCCCGAAACTGCCCCGAAAGGCCGCTATGTCGGCGGGCCAGTGGCGTGGGGCGGCAATGATGAAGAACGCATTGCGGCGCTTGGCCTCGACTTCGAAGTTGTGCATCCCGGCACCGACAGCATCATTTTCGCCGAACTGGAATCCGCCTATCAGCGCAAGGCGCCGATCATGATCTGGGGTTACGAACCGCATTGGCTGAACGCCAAATACAAGGGCGAATTCGTCGAATTCCCGCCCTATGCGCCTGAATGCTATACCGATCCCGCCTGGGGCATCAACCCGGATGCCACATATGACTGCGGCAAGCCGACCGGCATGATCCGCAAGGTCGCCTGGTCGGGCGTAAAGGAGCAATGGCCTACCGCTTATGACGCGATCAAGAACTTCCAGATATCCAATGCCGAGATGTCCGAAATGGTCAGTCGGGTCGATCTGAAGGGCGAAGACCTCAACACGGTCGTGGACGGCTGGATCGCCGCCAATAGCGCCGTCTGGCAAAAGTGGTAAAATCGGTGCGCTGAGTGTGAAGGGGCGGTGCGCCTGCTTCGGCCCCTCCAGAAGAAGATGCCCTCGAAAAGCCCGGGACTGGCTGTTCTGTTTCACATCCTCCGATCTCGCCCAATAGCGGAAAGTCCGGCCCCATGAAGCCTGCCGTCACGAAACTTGCATGCCGCAACATCTGGAAGGTTTTCGGGCCGGGCGGGGACCGCTTCCTCCGTGGGGCGGCCAAAGCACCCAGCCGTGATGCCTTTACGCGTGCTGGGCTGATCGTTGCGGCCGAAGACATTAGCCTTGATGTGATTGCCGGGCAGATTCTGGTGATCATGGGTCTGTCGGGGTCCGGCAAGTCGACACTGGTGCGGCTGATGTCGCGGCTAATCGAACCGTCATCGGGCGAGTTGATCTTCGAGGGCAAGGATCTTCGCAAGGCGAGCGAAAAAGAACTGATCGAAATTCGCCGCCACAAGATGGGCATGGTTTTTCAAAGCTTCGCGCTGCTACCCCACCGGACGGTGCTGGGAAATGTGGCCTTCCCACTTGAAGTTCAGGGCGTCGGAAAGGCAGTCCACGAGGAAAAGGCGCAGGAGATCATCCGGCTGGTCGGCCTTGCGGGCCGTGAAAATTGTTACCCGCGCGAACTGTCCGGTGGACAGCAGCAGCGCGTGGGCATTGCCCGCAGCCTGATATCAGACCCGCATATATGGTTTCTGGATGAGCCGTTCAGCGCGCTGGACCCGATCATCCGGCGCGAGATGCAGGACGAATTTCTCCGCCTGCAAAGCGAGTTTCAGAAGACCATCGTTTTCATCACCCATGATTTCGAAGAAGCGATCCGCCTGGCAGACAGGGTTGCGATAATGAAAGACGGGCGGATCGTTCAGATCGGCACGCCCGAAGAATTGGTCCTTGCGCCCGCCGATGACTATGTTCGGCAATTCACGAAACATGTGGTCCGCGCGAAAGTCGTCTCCGTCCGGGCGATCATGACGGCGCCCGGACCCGATGCCGCCTATGCGGGCAGCGTGAAGGCGACAGACCATATCGAGGATATTGCCGACGCAGTCGAAAAGGCCGCTCTGCCCTTTGCCGTTCAGGACGAGAACGGCCGTATCATCGGCGCGGTGGGACGCCGGAACATCGTGGATGTGCTGATCGGGCGGGAGCAGTCCTGATGCAGCGGGCCGCGCTTTCAAAGCCCCTTCCTGCCGCCTTCTGGCTGGCCCTCGCCGCGCTGTCCCTTTCGCTGGCCTTCTATGCGAAACCGCTTGGCGAGGCTTTGAGCCTCGAGTGGCTGGTAGATTATCCCAAACTCTGGATTGTTCCGATTCAGTCGCAGATCAGCGCCGCAATGCACTGGCTGATCGACGAGGCGAGTTTTGGCCTCTTCACCCTGCGCGAGGCGCTGCGTTTCCTGTCCGGGTTAATGGAAGTGCCGATGAATCTGGCGATCGAGGGGCTTGCCACCGGGCTTCTGTCCGGCACTGGCAGCCGCGCGGTCGAGATCTTTCCGCCGCTGAGCTGGATTGCCGTCACCGTGATCTTCGCAGCTACAGGACATTATGCCAAAGGTTGGGCGCTGGCTTTCGTTCAACTGGCCTGCTTTCTGTATCTCGCCCTGTTCGGGCAATGGCACAGTGCGATGCTGACATTGGCGTCCATCGCGGTCACGCTGCCCTTCGGTGTCGCTGTCGGGCTGGCCCTTGGGATCGCATGCCACACGTGGTCCGGCTTCGACCGCTTCATGCGTCCGGTGCTGGATCTGATGCAGACTGTTCCTGTCTTTGCCTATCTGGTGCCGATCCTGTTCATGTTCGGCTTCGGTCCGGTCTCTGCCATGATCGCCACTATCATCTATGCCCTGCCGCCAATGATCCATAACACCACGCTTGCACTAAAGGCAGTGCCGGATGAGTTGCGGGAATTCGGCACGATGGTCGGCTGCACGCCCTCCCAGATGATGCGCAAGATTCTGCTGCCAAGTGCGCTCTCCGGCCTCATGGTCGGGGTCAACCAGGTCATCATGTCATCGCTGAATATGGTCATTATCGCCTCGATGATCGGGGCGGGGGGGCTTGGATATGATGTCCTGTTCTCGCTGCGCAGGCTGGACATCGGGGCCGGGATGGAGGCAGGCCTTGCCATTGTGGTGCTGGCCATCGCACTGGACAGGCTGAGCCAGGCCCTCGCCACGCGCCACCCGCCCGCGCGCAAGACGACCTCGCGCGCCTTTCCGTTGAACTACCCCCGCAGCTTCCTCTGTGTCGCGGTGATCGCTGCAACGTGGATCGGCGGAAATTGGATCGAGGCCCTGCAAACCTTCCCCGAAGGCTGGCAGATCAGCACCCGTCAGTATTGGGGAGAGTTGGTCAAGGCCATCAACCTGAACTTTTACGACCAACTTGAAGCAGTGAAGCTGTTCTTCCTGGCCACCCTGCTGCTTCCGGTCAAGGGATTCATGCTTGGCCTGCCCTGGGCCTGGGTGATCGGGCTGATTGCACTGGGTGGGTATAAGCTTGGTGGCTGGCGGCTCGCACTTCTTGGCACCATGCTGTTCGGCTTCATCCTGCTCACCGGCCAATGGGATTATGCGATGATCTCGCTTTATCTCTGCGGCGTTTCGGTGCTGTTGGCCATCCTGATCGGTGCGCCTCTTGGCATTCTGGCCGCAGAGGTCAAAGGGTTTAGCCGGGTGATGCGCGTCGCCGTCGATACGCTCCAGACGCTGCCGACCTTCGTTTACCTGATCCCAGTGGTGATGCTGTTCAATTCGGGCGACTTCTCGGCGCTGATCGCGGTGACGCTTTACGCTGTCGTGCCGGTGATACGCTACACCGCGCATGGTCTCGATCAGGTCAGTCCCAACCTGATCGAAGCGGGCAAAATGATCGGCTGCTCGAAATGGCAGATTCTGACCAAGATCAAGCTGCCGCTGGCAGCGCCACATATGATGCTCGGCCTCAGCCAGACCATCATGTTCGCACTTTCGATGCTGGTGATCACCGCGCTGGTGGGAACCAGAGATCTGGGCCAGCAGGTCTACACGGCCCTCAGTCAGGCCGATCCGGGCCTTGGGCTGATCGCGGGTCTGTCGGTCGCGTTCATCGCCATCGTCACCGACCGCTTTGCCGCGGTGGCTGCCAAGTGGCTGACGGCGGGCGGCTGAATAGAAAAATCAAGAAAACGGCCCGCAAACCGGGCATAATGGAATGAAAGAAAAGATGATGACCGAAGGGAAATACGACTACATCATTATCGGTGCCGGTTCGGCAGGGTCTGTTCTTGCCAACCGCCTCACCGAAAATCCGGCGACCACCGTGCTGGTGCTGGAGAATGGCGGCAACGACAACAGCATCATGGTGCGGATGCCTACCGCGCTCCAATATCCGATGAAAACCAAGCGGTTCAACTGGGGCTACCTGACCGAGCCGGAGCCCCGGCTCAACAACCGCCGCATGGACCTGTCGCGCGGCAAGGCCATTGGCGGGTCATCCTCGATCAACGGTATGATCTATGTGCGCGGCAATGCGGGCGACTATGAAAAGTGGGAGGAACTGGGGGCAAAGGGCTGGGGCTATCGCGACTGCTTGCCCTATTTCAAAAAGTCCGAAACCTGCGCCTATGGCGAGGACATGTATCGCGGCGGCAACGGCCCGATCCATACAAGCAACGGCAACGGCATGATCAATCCGCTTTACACCGCCTTCATCCGGGCGGGGGCCGAGGCGGGCTATGGCATATCCGAGGATTATAACGGCTACCGTCAGGAAGGCATGTGCCGGATGGACATGACCGTCAAGAACGGGGTTCGTTGCAGCACGGCGCTGGCCTATCTCAAACCGGCGATGAAGCGCCCGAACTTGACCGTGCTCACTCATGCGCTGGTCAAACGCGTGTTGCTTGAAGGCAAACGGGCGGTGGGCGTGGAATACATCCGCAATGGCAAGACCGAAAAGGTTCTCGCCGGACGCGAGGTCATCCTCAGCGCAGGGTCCATCGGCTCGCCGCATATCCTGCAACTGTCGGGCATCGGCCCGGTCGGGGTTCTGAAGAAAGCTGGGATCGAGCTCCGGCACGAACTTCCAGGCGTTGGCGAAAATTTCCAGGACCATCTCGAATCCGTCATCCAGTATGAGATCAAGGATCCTGCGATCTCTTACAACCGCAAGCTTGGGCTGATCAGCAAGTTCTTTATCGGTGCTCGTTGGGTGTTGTTCAAATCTGGCCTTGGTGCCACGAACCACTTCGAATCCACTGGCTTCATCCGCACCCATGCCGGGCGGAAATATCCGAATGTGCAGTTCCACTTCCTGCCTATGACGATCCGCTATGATGCCACGGGCGGAGCAGAGATTCCCGGCTATCAGATCCATTTTGGAGTCAATAATCCCTACAGCCGGGGCTGGGTGCGGGCCAAGACCCCGAACCCGCAGGATTATCCCGAGTTGCAGGTCAACTACATGAGCGATCCCCGCGACGTGGAGGAGTATCGGACAGCCTTCAAACTCACCCGCGAGATTGGGATGCAACCGGCCTTCGACCCCTATCGCAAGCGTGAGGTCGATCCGGGCGACGGGGTGCAGACCGACGACGAGATCGACGCCTGGGTGCGCCAGCATGTCGAGGTGGCCTACCATCCAACCTGTAGCTGCAAGATGGGTGCCGACGACGACCCCATGGCTGTCGTGGACACCGACTGCCGCGTGCGCGGCCTTGAAGGGTTGCGGGTGGTGGATTCCTCAATCTTCCCCACGGTTCCCAACGGAAACACCAACGGTCCGACCATCATGCTTGCCGAAAAGGCAGCCGACATCATCCGAGGTCTTCCCCCGCTTCCCGCGTCCAACGCGCCCTATTGGCTTGACCCAAAATGGGAGACGCGGCAGCGGGAAAGGAATCCGGTTCGGAAAGCCGCCCAAGAATAAGGATTTGGCCAAAATCCTGTCTGTATCTGTGGCCATTCGCGCAGCATTGTTGAAGAATGTCGGTCCCGAAACCGGGTTTGAATGTTCACGAAACGGGCAGGCTGCCGTTAAGTGATCGGGCTGATCAATACCGTTGTGCCGCGTGCGGATCTGGATGCCGAAACCTCGTCGATAGCGCGTCACTTCTGGATGGCTCGGCCGTGCGCCTGACCAAACTGGCGATCAACCGCGCCGAACTGGCCGAAACGGTCAACCGCCCGGTCAGCCTGAGGATCTATCCCGAGCGTCTGGTTGTCGCCGCCGAAGGCCAGATCCTTTGCGAACATGCGCGGCTGATTCAGCGGTCTCATGATGTGCCACCGCGCACGTTCTACGACTGGAGGCACTATCTGGCTGTCGTTCAACGCAAGCCCGGCGCGCTTCGCAATGGCGCCCCGTTTGCGGAATTGCCAAAGGGGTTCAGGCAGTTGCAGGATCACATGTTACGGCGACCGGGTGGTGATCGCGAGATGGTCGACATCCTGGCATTGGTTCTGCATCACGATGAACAGGCCGTGTTGACCGCCGTCGAACTGGCACTGGAAGGCGGCGTGCCGACCAAGACGCATGTGTTGAACCTGTTGCATAGGCTGATCGACGGCAAGACCACCAACGGCCCAACTATCGACACGCCACAAGCGCTGATCCTGCACCGCGAGCCCAAGGCCAATGTCGAACGCTATGACGGCCTGCGTGCCCAACTTGCTGGAGGCCGCCATGCGTCATGATCCCGCCGCCGGCGCCATCGTCATCATGCTTAGAAGCCTCAAGATGTATGGCATGGCTCAGGCCGTCACCGATCTGACCGAACAAGGCGCTCCTGCTTTCGAGTCATCGGTGCCGATGCTATCGCAGCTCCTGAAGGCCGAGATGGCCGAGCGCGAGGTGCGCTTCATTGCCTATCATATGAAGGCTGCGCGCTTTCCAGCCTATAAGGACCTCTCCGGCTTCGACTTCATGACCAGTGAGATCAACGAGGCCACCCTGCGGCAGCTGCACAAGTGCGAGTTCCTGGATGGTGCCCAGAACGCCGTGCTGATCGGCGGTCCGGGCACCGGCAAGACCCACGCCGCCACGGCTCTGGGGGTTCAGGCCATCGAGCACCATCGCCGCAAAGTCCGCTTCTTCTCGACCATTGAACTGGTCAATGCCCTCGAACAGGAGAAGACCAAGGGTAAGGCCGGCCAGATCGCTGAAAGCCTCACGAAACTGGACTTGGTCATCCTGCAGGGGAATCGCGTTTGGGATTTGAGGTGATCTGAGGGGTCTTGCGGTCTTGGGCGGGATGGATTCTGGGGTGGGGATCGCCCTTTTGGAGCCCGTTCCCCACATGGATATCTTCCTCGCCGCCTTCGATGACATCCCAGATCCCCGTGCCGACAACGCGCGGCACGACCTTTGCGAACTGCTGGTCGTAAGCTTTGTCGCAGTTCTTTGCGGGGCGACCAGCTGTGCCGAGATGGCAGACTTCGGTCGCGCAAAAGAACATGTTTTCAGAGACTTCCTGAAGCTCAGGCATTCCATCCCATCGCATGATACCTTCTCGACGGTGT
>CAIXBE010000032.1 GCA_903917595.1 uncultured Rhodobacterales bacterium | reverse complement strand
TAGCGGCACGTCGTAGTACGCGAGGAATGACTCGGGTACCGCAGGAAACAACGCGATCAACCCCGACTCGGGAACGATCATCATCCAGTTTACGAACGACGACCCAGACATTCCTGGGGTGGACACATCCGGCGATCTGACCCTGAACTTCGGGACGCAGGATCCGAACACAAGTGTTGTCTACAATGGGATTTCCTACCCATTTACTGTCTCAATTGTCGGCAATATGCTGGGAAGCTATCCGCCGGGCGCACGCGTGGACGCGACACTGTTGAACGAACAGGTCGTGATCATTGAATTCACAGACAATTTGAACGTCACCCACAGGGTGTTTTTCTATCCCAACGAGACCCAGAATGCCGCACATTTGGCAGACCTTGTGGACATCCGGAACGGATCCATTTCGCTTGCCCCCGGTTATCAACTGACGTGTTTGTGTGAGGGCAATGCGATTGCGACCGCGAATGGCGTTCGCGCGATTGAATCGGTTCGGGTCGGGGACTTCTTGCTGAACGATCTTGGTGTTGCAAAGCAAGTGATCTGGATCGGCAGCAGCACGGTTTCGGCAGCTGATCTGGCGCAAGACGAAGATGTGCGGCCGATCCGTATTCCGGCGGGTGCGCTTGGAGCTGCGGGGCCGCAAGCTGACCTTTTCGTTTCGCCCCAGCACCGTGTCGTCATCGAAGGTGCCGCTCCTTCGCTGTTGTTCGGTGAAGAACGCGTTCTGGTTGCGGCCAAGCACCTTGTCCAAAGTGGTATCGCTGAACAGATGAACCCGGGCGAAGAAGTTCGGTATTTCCATGTGATGCTTGAGGAGCACGAACTGTTGGTCACCAACGGGCTTGTGACGGAAAGCTTCCAGCCCGCGCGCCGCACGCTTGACGTCATGTCAACGGAAAATCAAGAGCGCCTTGTCGCCGCGATCGAGGCTTTGGGTGTCTAACAGATGTTGACCCGGCCCGATGCCTTGCCAAGCCTTAATCACCGCGAAGGCATCGCGCTTGGTGCCATGCTCAAGGCTATGGCGACGGGGACGGAAAGCGCGGAAATGCCGGCACTTCGGCTGTCCTGACCTCCGGTTGGCCGACCTTCGAGCGGTTCGTAGTTCAAGTTCGACCGGGATCGCCCAGCGATTCCGGTCTTCTTGTTTCTGCCCTTGAAGTCGCCTGCAACGGGGTTCAAACTTGCGATGCAGTCGCCCCTTGAAACCCTTTCCGGGGAGCACAACTTAAGACGTCCAGGCGGAGCGGGCCGGGTTGCCGATGATCGGGACCTCGTCACGCTGCCGCAAATGAAGGTAGAGCAATGAGCATCCAAAGCTATCCCGTCCTGCCGCTCCGCGACATCGTGGTCTTCCCCCACATGATCGTGCCCCTGTTCGTTGGCCGCGAAAAATCGGTCCGCGCGCTGGAAGAGGTGATGCAGGATGACAAGCAGATCCTTTTGTCCTCGCAAAAGGACCCGACGGCCGATGACCCGGATGCGGATGGCATCTTTGGCATCGGCGTGCTGGCCAATGTGCTGCAGCTTTTGAAACTTCCCGATGGCACCGTAAAGGTGCTGGTCGAAGGCAAGGCCCGGGTCAAGATCACAGGTTTCATCGAGAACCCGTCGTTCTTCGAGGCCACCGCCGAATTTCTGGAGGAAACCGACGGTGACCCCACCTCGGTCGAGGCGATGGTCCGCGCGGTTGGGGATGAGTTTGACCGCTATTCCAAGGTCAAGAAGAACATCCCCGAGGAGGCGCTTGCCGCCGTATCCGACACCCGCGAACCCGCTCGCCTTGCCGATCTGGTGGCCGGTCATCTGGGCATCGAGGTCGCGCAGAAACAGGCGATTCTTGAAACGCTGGACGTGGCTGAACGGCTGGAGCGGGTCTATGGCCACATGCAGGGCGAACTGTCGGTCCTGCAGGTCGAAAAGAAGATCAAGACCCGCGTGAAGTCGCAGATGGAAAAGACGCAGCGCGAATATTACCTGAATGAGCAGATGAAGGCGATCCAGAAGGAACTTGGCGACGGCGAAGAAGGCCAGAACGAAGTGGCCGAACTGGAAGCTCGCATTGCCAAGACTGCCCTGTCGAAAGAGGCCCGCGAAAAGGCCGATGCCGAACTGAAAAAGCTGAAGAGCATGTCTCCGATGTCGGCCGAGGCAACGGTGGTCCGCAACTACCTTGACTGGCTTCTGGGCGTGCCGTGGGGCGTGAAATCCCGGGTGAAAAAGGACCTTGGTGCCGCGCAAAAGGTGCTGGACGCCGATCATTACGCGCTGGACAAGGTCAAGGAACGCATCGTCGAATATCTGGCCGTGCAGGCCCGTTCGACCAAACTGAAAGGCCCGATCCTGTGCCTTGTTGGCCCTCCCGGTGTCGGCAAAACCTCGCTTGGGCGGTCTGTCGCCAAGGCCACGGGGCGCGAATTCATCCGCATTTCGCTGGGCGGCGTGCGCGACGAATCCGAAATCCGCGGTCACCGGCGGACCTATATCGGGTCGATGCCCGGCAAGATCATCCAAAGCCTGAAGAAGGCCAAGACCACCAACCCGCTGATCTTGCTGGATGAAATCGACAAGATGGGTCAAGACTTCCGTGGCGATCCGGCGTCTGCGCTGCTGGAGGTGCTGGACCCGGAACAGAACAACAGCTTCATCGACCACTATCTTGAGGTGGAATATGACCTGTCGAACGTGATGTTCATCACCACGGCGAACAGCTACAACATGCCTGGGCCCCTGATGGACCGGATGGAGATCATCCCGCTGGCCGGCTACACCGAAGATGAAAAGCGCGAAATCGCGCGCCAGCATCTTTTGCAAAAGCAGATCACCGCGAACGGTTTGAAGAAGGGCGAATTCTCGGTTTCGGACGAAGCCCTGACCCATGTCATCCGCTACTACACCCGCGAAGCCGGGGTGCGGAACCTTGAGCGTGAGATTGCCAAGTTGGCGCGGAAGTCGGTGACCGACATTCTGAAGGGCAAGACCAAGTCGGTCGCGGTCGATGTGGCCCGGGTCGAAGAATACCTAGGGGTCCAGCGCCACCGCTATGGTCTGGCGGAAAAAGAGGATCAGGTCGGTGTCGTCACCGGTCTGGCCTGGACCAGCGTTGGCGGCGACTTGCTGCAGATCGAGGCGCTGAAACTGCCCGGCAAGGGGCGGATGAAGACCACCGGCAAACTGGGCGACGTGATGAAAGAATCGATCGACGCGGCGGCAAGCTATGTCCGGTCGATCAGCCCCCAGATCGGGGTCAAGCCACCGAAGTTCGAGACGATGGATATCCACGTCCACGTCCCTGACGGGGCGACACCTAAGGATGGCCCCTCGGCCGGTCTGGCGATGGTGACGTCGATTGTCTCGGTTCTTACCGGCATTCCGGTGCGCAAGGATATCGCCATGACCGGCGAAGTGTCGCTTCGCGGCAATGCGATGCCGATCGGCGGCTTGAAGGAAAAGCTGCTGGCCGCATTGCGCGGCGGGATCAAGACCGTCTTCATCCCCGAAGAAAACGCCAAGGACCTGACCGAAATCCCCGAAAACGTGAAAGCGGGGCTGACGATCATCCCGGTGTCCCATGTCCGTGAGGTTCTGGCGCAAGTGCTGGTTCGTCAGCCTGAACCCATCGAATGGGACGAAGCCGCCGAAGAGGCCGCCGCCGCCGCACGCTCGCTGGCCAACCCTGCCCCGGCCCAGACGGCGCACTGACCGGCACCACCAACTTACGAAAACGGCGCGCGGAGATATCCGCGCGCCGTTTGCTTTCCTGCAGGTCCGTTGCTCAGGCGACCCGGCGCATCTCCAGCCCCAGCTTTTCATAGTTGACTGCCTTGAAGCCGTAGGGCATCGCCCGGATCGCACCGGGGTGCATCACCTCGACCTCATGCGCCATCACGCCCTCATAGACCCCGTCAAGGCCCTTGTAGCGGTAACGGTAGACCCCAAGCCCCAGACGGTTGGTGCCGATCCGCTGGATGTCCTCTTTCAAGCGGATGTCGCTGGGGGCCGGCGGGGTATCATCTCCACCCGAGACCGCGACCGCAATGACGACCCCGATCAGCAGCAGCGGGATCAGCATGCCGGCAGATGATGCAGGCTTGGCCGCGACCAAGGGCGTTTCTTCTTCGACCACGGCGATCGGTCCGCCGGCCAGGGCCGGTGAAAGCGCCCCAAGCGTAAGGGCCGTCGACATCCAGAAAAACTTGCGCATTTGGCTTCCTTTTCTCAATCCGTTGTTCAGGCGACCCGGCGCATCTCCAGCCCCAGCTTGGCATAATTGACGGCCTTGAAGCCGTAGGGCATCGCCCTGATCGCGCCGGGGTGCATCACCTCGACTTCATGCGCCATCACGCCCTCATAGACCCCCTCAAGGCCCTTGTAGCGGTAACGGTAAACCCCAAGCCCCAGACGGTTGGTGCCGATCCGCTGGATGTCCTCTTTCAAGCGGATGTCGCTGAGCACGGCTGTTTCCCGGTCGTCGCCGGCGACGACGACCAGAATCGCGGCAATCAGCAGCAGCGGGATCAGCATCCCGGTTGATGACGCGGGCTTGGCCTCGACCACAACCACGTCATCTTCGATCACGACCGGCCCGCCTGCAAAGACCGGGTTCAGCGTTCCCAAAGTCAGCGCCGTCGACAGCAATAGAACCTTGCGCATTCCTGTATCCCTTTCCGTTTTCCCTAGGTACAGCCTAGTCCTGCATGAACCTTTCACGCAAGCCCGCTGCGGAGTCTGGTCAGAATTCAACTGGCCCCGCATCGGAAGTCGCACTATCCTGCGCCCAGAACCCAAATTTAGATAGGCATCATGGCACCGAACGAGCCCGACATCAGCGACAAAAAGGCAGCCCGCAACGAGGCAAAGGTTGCGCGGCTGATGGGAGAAGGGGGCAAACGCCCCGGCCTGAAAGTGGTCAAGACCGCAGCGGCAGGCGCCGCCGCCGTTGGCATCAAGACCAAGGACCTGATCGACACGGTTACCGCCGCGACCGGGTCCAAGAAGCCCGAGGTCAAGAAGATCGTAGAAGCGACGCTGGTCGCTATAGGCAGGGCTTTGGCCACCGGCAACGAACTGGCTGTTCCGCCGCTTGGCAAACTGCGGGTGGTCAAGGACAACGGCGTGTCGCTGACACTGAAACTGCGTCTGGCGGATGAGGCGAAAGCCGCCGGATTGGCCCTTGCGGATGAGGATGAGGATAGCTAAAAGCCGCGCACCGAATGCAGGTTTCGGGCGATTAGCTCAGCGGTAGAGCGCTTCGTTCACATCGAAGATGTCAGCGGTTCAAATCCGTTATCGCCCACCATTCCTTTTTCAAAAGGCGCAGATGTATTGCTGCGCCTTTTGCATTTTCTGGTCGCATCTGGCCGCGTCCGGGGCTTGCCAAAGCCTACCCAGACACGATAGCTACCCCCTACGGGTTGTTAGCTCAGTTGGTAGAGCGTCTCGTTTACACCGAGAATGTCGGCGGTTCGAGCCCGTCACGACCCACCATATCCTCAGTCCGAGTGCCTTAGGTCACAAAGGCAGGCAGACGGGCGGCGAGTCGTCATCGCCGGACGCGACTACAAGGCCGATGACGACCAGCAGCAAAAGCGGGATCAGTGCGCCGGAGGACGAGGCGGGTTTTTCCTCCACCACCACGATGTCTTCGACCACAACCGGGCCTCCGGCATGCAGGGCCGTGGTCAAAAGCGTCACGGCAGCAACCAGTGCAACAAGCTTCTTCATCGCAGTCTCCGGGATTTCAGGACCAGTTCTGGAAACGATAGCAAGTGCGGGTCAAAGATAAAGTCATTTCTTGCCGCCCGATCCGTTGCCGCTCAGCACAGACCAGGCCTTTGCAACCGGCTCGACCAATGCAGCGCGAAGGGTCGGGTGCGGTTGCGGCAGGGGAGCGCCCGCGCTGTCGCCAAGGCCAAAGCGAATCGTCTCATCCTTGCGGGTGATATATAGCGTGCCGAACAGCCAGTCCCACAGCGCCAGAACCTCGCCGTAGTTGCGGTCGTGGTGCCGGGGGTCGACCGAGTGATGCACCTGATGCTGCGCGGGTGAAATCAGGACATGCTCTAGCCAGCCGGGATAACGCAGCCAGATATGACTGTGGCGCAGGTTGGCGGTGCCAAGGTTCAGGATGGCGGCGAAAAGGTTGGTCCCTGCAAGGGTCGCCACATCAACCGACCCCAGGATCAGCGTCATTGCAATCCCTTGTGCCAGACCGACAAAGCCGGACAAGACCACGACCCCCAAGAGGCCGTAGATCGGGTGATGGCGGAACGTGGTGACCGGTGACAATTCCTCGGCCGAATGGTGCAGTGCGTGGATGGCCCAAAGCGCAGAAAGCTCGTGGTGCCAGCGGTGATACCAATAGATCGCAAGGTCGGCGGCCAGAAACACCACCAGCGCCGACAGGACCGGAAAGCCCGCATCCGGCAACGGGGTCTCGACCCCCAGGCCCTTGGCCACCATGACAGCAGTGAAGGTGGCCACTGCGACATAGTTCAACGTGATGAAAAGGCCGATGATACCGTTGAACAGCAACAGCTTTACGTCCAGCCAGAAGGACTGCGACCGGTAGACCCGTGCTGGAAACACCCAGGCCAGAAACCCCGACCCCGGCCGGAACACCCGCCACAGAACCAGACACAGCGCCAGCGTCACCATGATGTTCAGCGGCGACAGCCTGACCCCAAGGTGGCCGGCGTAAAGCCGGACCAGCACCTGAAGCTGCTCCCACACTTGCGCCCAACTTGCCGGTTCTGCCGTCACGATCGTTACACCCTATGCATCGCCCCGAAGATGCCGAAACCGCCCCGCGCGCGCAATCGGCATTCTAAGGCGAGCCGCCCGGCTGTTCATCCCCGCGCAGGCGTCGCGCGCAAGTGTCGGGATGATCTTTTCTGCGTGCGGGACTATGTTGCGGTGAAAGGAGACGACCATGAGCTGGAACCCCATTCTTGACCCGTCGATCCCGATCGGTGACGCGGTCGATGCGATCGAGACGGTGATCGTCCCCCGCGCCCGTGACATCGGCGGGTTCGAGGTGCGCCGCGCCTTGCCATCGTCGCAGCGGCAAATGGTTGGGCCGTTCATCTTTTTCGACCAGTTCGGCCCATCCGAGTTTCTGACAGGCGAGGGCATGGACGTGCGCCCGCATCCTCATATCGGGTTGGGCACGGTCACCTATATTCTGAAGGGCCGCATTCATCACCGCGACTCGCTTGGCACCGATGCCTGGATCGAACCGGGCGCGGTCAACTGGATGATGGCGGGGCAGGGGATCACCCATTCCGAACGCACCGACGGGGTGGCGCGGCAGGCTCCGATGACCCTGCTGGGCCTGCAGACCTGGCTGGCATTGCCCGAAGCGCATGAAGATGACCCGGCGGCCTTTGTACATCTTTCCCGTGAGGCGCTGCCCGAGTTGGAGGGGGAGGGCAAGAACGTCCGCCTGATCCTGGGGTCGGCCTGGGGCGAAAGGGTCGGCCTGCAGATGCCGTCCGAGATGTTCTATGCCGACGCCCGCCTTGCCCCCGGTGCCGCCTTGCCGCTGCCCGATGACCACGAAGACCGCGGTGTCTATATTCTGGACGGCGAGGTCAGCTGCGCCGGTCAGACCTTCGAGGCTGGCCGGATGCTGGTCTTTCGCCCCGGTGACCGGATTTCGGTCAAGGCCGGGGCGCAGGGCGCGCGGCTGATGGTTCTGGGAGGGGCCACGCTGGAGGGGCCGCGCCATATCTGGTGGAACTTCGTCGCCTCCAGCCGTGAACGCATCGACGCCGCGCGTGAAGCGTGGCGGGCCGGCGACTGGATGCACGGGCGGTTCCGCTTGCCACCCGGGGACGAGGCCGAACACATCCCGGCACCGGATCGCTGAAAAACCATTTGCCCCCTAAAAGGCCCATTGACGCCCCAAGCGGATGCGTCTATCCCGCCGTCCACGCGCGGTGGTAGCTCAGTTGGTTAGAGTACCGGCCTGTCACGCCGGGGGTCGCGGGTTCGAGCCCCGTCCACCGCGCCAGTTATCGCAAAAGGGCCGCCCCGATCCGGGCGGCCCTTTTGCGTTTCGCCCGCAAGCCATTCGCCCACAAACCTTTTGCATCTGCGGTGGCTTTTGGCCCATTCCCGCTTGACGCCCCCGGTGCCTTGGGCTACCCACCCGGTCACGCGCGGTGGTAGCTCAGTTGGTTAGAGTACC
>CAIXBE010000031.1 GCA_903917595.1 uncultured Rhodobacterales bacterium | reverse complement strand
GAGCCGTTTCAGGACATGATGATCCCGACCCTGATCGACCCGACGATGACCCCTCCGGGCAAGCATTTCATGTCCTGCTTTGTCCAGTATGCCCCGCCAAAGATCGAAGGCCGCGACTGGACGGATGCCGACCGCGACGGCTTCCGCGATGCCTGCCTGAACCAGATCGAACGCTATGCTCCCGGCTTCAAGTCTCTGGTCCTGCACTGTGAAGTGCGGACCCCGCGCGAGCTGGAGGCCGAGGTTGGCCTGACCGAAGGCAACATCTTCCAAGGCGAGCTGACGTTCGACCAGATGTTCTTCAACCGCCCGGTTCCGGGCTATGCGAACTATCGTTCGCCCATCAAGGATCTGTGGATCTGCGGGTCTTCCACCCATCCCGGCGGCGGGGTCATGGGGGCACCCGGCCGCAATGCGGCGGCGGAAGTGCTGCGGGATATGCGGATGCCCGCCAAGGATATGAGTGACGCCTATGCCATCGTTTGAAACGATCATCATCGGGGCAGGCCCGAACGGCTTGGCGGCGGCGCATCGGTTGGCGTCCAAGGGTGCAAGCGTGCTGGTGCTGGAGGCTGCGGCGAGCGCTGGCGGCGGGGCAGGGCTGGCGCATCTGTCCTACAACCTCGACCCCCGCGTCGAAAACGCGATGGGTCTGGCCGCGCATGGGCTTGAGTGGGCCGAGCCGAACCTTGCCACCACCGCGCTGTCGCCGGACGGCAACCACCTGCGGCTGGAAGGCCCGGTAGGTGAACGACTGTTCGGCGACATTTCGGACGCCGACCGGGCCGCCTGGGCGACCTTGCGCGCGCGCCTGTTGCGGTTTGCTGCCGTGCTGGCTCCGCTGAACCAGATGACCCCGCCGCGCATTGCCAAGGGCGTGGGCAATCCGATGCTGAAGCTGGCGATGATCGGCATCAAGGCCCGGATGATGGGCGCAAAGGACTTTCGCGAGCTTGGCCGGATCCTTCTGACCAATGCGCATGACCTGCTGGATGACGAACTTGCGGACCCCCGGCTGAAGGGGGCTCTGGCCTTTGATGCGACGCTTGGCGGCTGGCTGGGCCCTCGTTCGCCGAATTCCGTCCTGCCATGGCTGGTGCGGCTGTCGGGTCAGACGGCGGGCAAACCGGGCGCCTTGGGATTGCCGAAGGGTGGCATGGCGGCTTTGGGTGCGGCAATGGCGCGGGCGGTTGTGGCCAAAGGCGTCACGATCCGTTGCAACGCGCGGGTGGCGCGAGTTCTAATAAATGGTGAGCGAGTAGTTGGTGTGGCGCTGGAGGGTGGTGAGGAGTTGAGTGCGGCGCGTGTTGTTGCGTCAGTTGCTCCGAAAACCACCCTCTTGTCGCTTGTCGGCGCGCGTCATCTGGATGCGGGGCTGGTCACCCGTGCCCGGCATCAGAAAACGCGGGGGGGCGCTGCGAAGCTGCATCTGACCTTGCGCGGCCTGCCGGATTTCAAGGGGGCTGATCCGAAGGACCGGCTGATCATCGCGGGATCCGAGCATGACGTGGAACGCGCCTTCAACCCGGTGAAATACGGCCGCGTGCCGGAGCGTCCGGGGTTGGAGATCATGATTTCCACCGCCCATGAACCGCGCACCGATGGCAAACATCACCTGAGCGCCATCGCCCAATTTGCCCCCCACGCGCCGTCCGACCGCGACGCTGCACGGGCCGAAATGCTGGCCGCCTGCTTGGCGCAGCTTGAGGCCCATGCCCCGGGGATCGGCGGGCTGGTGGAAGGTGCGGAAATCCTCATGCCCTATGACATCGAGGACCGCTACGGCCTGCCGGGTGGTCAATGGCATGCAGGCGAACTGAGCGTCGAGCAGATGCTGTTCCTGCGCCCGCTGCCGGGGATCGCGCAATATCAGGGGCCGGTGCCGGGGCTGTGGCTGGCGTCCGCCGGGTGCCATCCGGGGGGCGGGGTTTCAGGGTCGGCTGGCTGGAATGCCGCACTTGCGATGGAGGCCGCAGGATGACCGCACTTCGTCACTTTGAAACGCCGCTTTTGAAGACCCCGTTCCACCCGCGCACAGAAGCCCTG
>CAIXBE010000030.1 GCA_903917595.1 uncultured Rhodobacterales bacterium | reverse complement strand
GTTAGCAACCAGACCCTAGCCGGAAAACGCCGGTGACCACCTCAGCCACAACCTACACCACGCCCAGGGACACGATCGAGTCAGGCGCTCACCTTGCGCGCCCAATTCCTGCTCGATCCAATCACTCTCAGCAGGCGACAAGCGCGGAACTCGACTATCGAAGCTGCTCCAATAGGCGATCAATACACGCACATATGCTTGGCGTACATCCAAAGAGACGTAAGGTTCCCCACTGAATGGGATCACCTTATAGATCGGTCTTTCAAGCTCTTCGGTCGAGGCGAAAGACTGCGCCGAAGTAAGCGAAAAACAGGTCGCTATGCCCGCAAAAAGAAAGAAACTCCTCATCCTATGCTTCTTCAACTGGCTGTCTTTCACCACCGAAGATGGTCTCCTCGGCATTGCCTTGGGCTCGGTATTTCCCCCCCGCATCACATCGCCATACGCCTCTTCCGCGCTGTCGTTCCAGTGCCAGGTGTCATCAAACGCCTCAATCTGCGCGGCGCTCTCTGTCCCCGCTGGACCCTTGAACAGCACATTATAGCTGGCGTTGGAATTGAACGGCGGGTCCAGATAGATCAGATCGACCGATTCATCCCGGATGCTGTCACGCAGCACCGAAAGGTTGTCGCCATAATACAGATGGTTCATGCCCGCCCCCGCCCCGACTTCGGATTGTAGGTAGGGGCTTGCCCCGACTCCCTTGCGACCACCCTGCCGACCGGCGGTTAAAACAAGGTTAGCCAAGCCCGGACCTGCGGGCAACAGCGTAGGTCGGGGGATGCCCCGACTCCCCAACCCTTACCAAACCGTTAACGCCCACACCCAACCCCTTGGAATCCCTTGTGTCCCCAAGTTGTCCACCGTGGACAGTCAGCCGGAAAACAGGAAGTGCAGCACGTCGCCGTCCTTGACCTCATAGGTCTTGCCTTCGACGCGGAACTTGCCCGCTTCTTTCGCCCCGGCCTCGCCATTCCCGGCGACATAGTCATCGTAGGCCACGGTCTCGGAGCGGATGAAGCCCTTCTCGAAATCGCCATGGATCACGCCCGCCGCGCGGGGGGCCAGCCAGCCCGCCTCGATCGTCCAGGCGCGGGCCTCTTTCGGGCCGACGGTGAAATAGGTCCGCAGACCCAAAAGCCCGTAGCCGGCCTTGATCAGCCGGTCCAGACCCGCCTCATGCAGGCCCATTTCCTCCAGGAACATCGTGGCTTCATCTTCGGCCAGCTGGGAAATCTCTTCCTCGATCCGCGCGCTGATCACTACCGACGCCGCCCCTTGCGCCGCAGCCATCGTGGCCACCCGGTCGGACTGGCTGTTGCCGGTCGCGGCTTTTGCCTCCTCGACGTTGCAGACGAAAAGCACCGGTTTGGCAGTCAAAAGCTGCAGCATCCGCCATTGCTTGTCGTCATCCGCATCGACCTTGACAGTCCGGGCCGGTTTGCCAGCCTCAAGCGCAGCCAGCGCCGCGCGCAAGAGGCGGTCCTGATCCTGCACCTCCTGATCGCCGCCGCGCAGCTTTTTCGCCAGCGCGGTCAACCGGCGCTCGACCGACTCCATGTCGGCCAGCATCAATTCTGTCTCGATGGTTTCGGCATCGGCCACCGGGTCGATCTTGCCCTCGACATGGGTGATGTCACCGTCTTCAAAGCAGCGCAGAACGTGGGCGATGGCGTCACATTCGCGGATGTTGGCCAGGAACTGGTTGCCAAGACCTTCGCCCTTGGAGGCGCCACGCACCAGACCCGCGATGTCCACGAAAGTCATCCGGGTCGGGATGATCTGCTTTGACCCGGCAATCGCCGCCAGCTTGTCCAGCCGCGCATCCGGCACAGCCACTTCGCCGACGTTCGGCTCGATGGTGCAGAACGGAAAGTTCGCCGCCTGCGCCGCTGCCGTGCGGGTCAGTGCGTTGAAGAGCGTGGACTTGCCGACATTCGGCAGCCCGACGATGCCCATCTTGAAACCCATCATGCTCTCCTCGTGGCGTTGCGGGGCTTTTACGGGGGACGCGCGGCAGGATCAAGCGCAGGACGGAACCCGCCGCTTTTCAAGCCTGACGGCTTTCATCGCTGGATCCAGCACAGCGAAGACGCCCGGCCACGGGCGGATGAGCGGCCCCATTGATTTCCCCCCTGCGCGCATGGCAGATGTGGCCGGACCATCAGGGGGACCGCCATGACACGGATCGACGACACGTTTGCGCGCCTGAAGGCCGAGGGCAAGAAGGCCTTCGTCGCCTACATCATGGGCGGTGACCCGGATGAGGCGACCAGCTTGGCCGTGATGCAGGGCCTGCCTGCTGCGGGCGTGGACATCATCGAACTAGGCATGCCGTTCACGGACCCGATGGCCGATGGCCCGACCATTCAGCTTGCCGGTCAGCGTGCGCTGGAAGTGGGCATGACCACCGACAAGGTGCTGGCGATGGTCCGCGCCTTCCGGGCCGGGGATGCCACGACTCCGATCGTCCTGATGGGCTATTACAATCCGATCTATTCGCGTGGCGTCGACCGTTTTCTGGCCGAAGCTACCGCTGCCGGGATCGACGGCATGATCATCGTCGACCTGCCGCCCGAAGAAGATGACGAGCTGTGCATCCCGGCGCAGAAAGCTGGCCTGAACTTCATCCGGCTTGCGACCCCAACTACCGATGCCAAACGCCTGCCCAAGGTGCTGCAGAACACCAGCGGCTTTGTCTACTACGTCTCGGTCACCGGCATCACCGGGGCTGCAGCGGCGGTGGCGACCGATGTCGCCCCCGAAGTCGCACGGATCAAGCGGTCAACCGATCTGCCGGTGATCGTCGGTTTCGGGATCAACACCCCCGATCAGGCAAAAGCCATTGCCAGCGTGGCGGATGGCTGCGTCGTCGGCTCGGCCATCGTCAAACGCATCGGTGATGGGCAGTCCCCCGCCGAGGTGCTGGCCTTTGTCGCGGGCCTTGCCACAGGCGCGCATTCGGCCTGACCCATGGGTCATGACCCTGACCCCGCCTATGCCCGGCTGCTGGCCGAAAGCTTCGCCCGCCTGACCGGGCGCGATCTGGGTGACCCGTGGACGCGGCCCGACCCCATCGTCAGCCATGGGGTTGAGGTCGACCCGATCTTTCGTTGGGCCAATCCCGCGGCGCTGGCCCTGTGGGAGATGGGCTGGGATACCTTTACCCGCCTGCCATCCCGCCAGTCCGCCGCCGATACGCCCGACGTGCAGGCCGACCGCGCCCGCCTGCTGCACGAGGCACGGGAGCGGGGCTGGGTCACAGGCTATCGCGGCATCCGCGTCTCGGCCACCGGTCGGCGCTTTGCCATCGAGGACACTGTCCTGTGGACCGTGCGCGACGCAGCGGGCGTGATCCATGGCCAGGCCGCGCTGATCTGCCGGGTGGATCGGCTGGACTGATCACGCGCCCCAGATGGGCCTTGTCGTCGAAACCCGCCTCGCGCAGGATCGCGCCCGTATCACTCCAGTCGAGGGAACCGGATGCCCGTCATCACCTGCATCGAAGACCTGAAACGCCTGCACCAGAAGCGCACGCCGAAGATGTTCTGGGATTATTGCGAAAGCGGCAGCTATACCGAGCAGACCTTCCGCGAGAACACCTCGGATTTCCAGCAGATCCGCTTTCGCCAGCGCGTGGCGCGCGATCTGTCCGGGCGGGTTCTGGACAGCACGATGGTCGGCCAGAAGGTGGCGATGCCGGTTGCCCTGTCACCAGTCGGCTCCACCGGCATGCAGCACCCCGATGGCGAGATTCTCGCCGCACGCGCCGCAGCCAAATTCGGCGTGCCCTTCACCCTATCCACCATGTCGATCTGTTCTATCGAGGATGTGGCGGCGCATAGCCCCGATCCGTTCTGGTTCCAGCTGTACGTGATGAACGACGAGGATTTCGTCGATGCGCTCATTGAACGCGCAAGGGCGGCGAAATGCTCGGCGCTGGTGCTGACACTGGACCTGCAGATCATGGGCCAGCGGCACAAGGACCTGAAGAACGGGTTGACCAGCCCGCCGAAACTGACGCTGCCGAATATCCTGAACATGATGACCAAGCCACGCTGGTCCTTGGGCATGCTGCGCACCCCCCGACGCCAGTTCCGCAACATCGTGGGCCATGTGAACGGGGTCACCAACCTTGCCGATGTATCCGCCTATGCCAACGAACAATTTGACCCGCATCTGGACTGGGCCAAGGTCGCCCGCATCCGCGATCAATGGAAGGGCAAGTTCATCCTGAAAGGCATTCTGGACGCCGAAGATGCCAAGATGGCCGCCGATGCCGGGGCCGATGCGGTGATCGTGTCGAACCACGGCGGGCGGCAACTGGACGGGGCGCTTTCCACGATCCGGGTGTTGCCCTCCATTGTCCAGGCCATTGGCGACCGGACCGAGGTCTGGCTGGACAGTGGCATCCGCTCGGGTCAGGACGTGCTGAAGGCGCTGTCGCTGGGGGCCAAGGGCACGATGATCGGCCGCGCCTATATCCATGGCTTGGGTGCGATGGGCGAGGCCGGGGTGACCAAGGCGCTGGAGGTGATCCAGAAGGAAATGGACATCACCATGGCACTGTGCGGCGAAAAGGATGTGAAAGCGATGGGCCGTCACAATCTGCTGGTTCCGCATGATTTCGAGGGCCGCTGGGCCTGAAACACGGGTGCTTTTCCCTCCCTTGCGGGCGGTCATCGCTGACCCCAGCGATGACTCCCGACAGGGCGGATGAGCGGCCCCTTGCAATTTGATCAAATTATGGCGCATAAAGCCTACGACCCAAATCTGGTGCGCCGATGACTGACAGCTATATCGCCGGTATCCGCATGGACCGCCTTGCCGCCTTCGCCGCGCGCGAGGCGGCGATCTATGCCAAGGCCCGCCCTAAATCGGCCAAGGCTTTGGCAAAGGGCGCGGGCAATTTCCTCAACGGCGTGCCGATGCACTGGATGGCCGACTGGCCGATGCCGCATCTGCCGCTGGTCGCTTCGGCCACGGACGCGCGGATTACGGATATCGACGGCCACGGCCTGGACGATTTCTGTCTGGGTGATACCGGGTCGATGTTCGGCCACTCCCCCCCCGCCGTCGCACGCGCCATCCGCGCGCAGGCCCGTCATGGCCTGACCTACATGCTGCCGACTGAGGCCGCACTTGAGGCTGGCCGCCTGCTGACCGAAACCTTCGGCGATTTCCGCTGGCAAATCGCCACCACCGCCACCGATGCCAACCGCTTTGCCCTGCGGGTGGCCCGCGCCATCACCGGACGGCCGAAAGTGCTGGTCTTCAACGGCTGCTATCACGGCACGGTCGATGACACCTTTGTCGGGCTGGAGAACGGCATCACCGTGGAAAGCCCCGGCCTGCTGGGGCAGGTAAATGACCTGACTACGACCGCAGTTTCCTGCGAATTCAACGATCTGGCGGGGGTTGAGGCGGCGCTGGCCAAGGGTGACGTCGCAGCGATCCTGACTGAACCGGTCATGACCAATTCCTGCATGGTCTTGCCCGAGGCCGGCTTTCATGACGGATTGCGCCAGTTGTCGTTGAAATACGGCGCTTTGCTGATCATGGACGAGACGCATACGATCTCATCCGGCCTTGGCGGTTATACTCGGGTGCATTCGCTGCGCCCTGACATCTTTGTCGTCGGCAAATGTGTGGCGGGCGGCATGCCGACGGCGGTCTGGGGCCTTAGCCCCGCCACCGCCGAACGGTATAATGAGGCCGACGCCAAACGCGCCCCGGGCCGCACCGGGATGGGCACCACTTTGTCTGCGAACCCGATGCAGTTCGCCTGTCTGGTGGCCACCCTCTCCGAGGTCATGACCCGGGAAAACTACGCCCATATGGAAAGCCTTGCCGCCCGGCTAAGCCACGGTCTGGCGCGGGTGATCGACAAGCACCGCGCGCCCTGGCATGTGGTGCGGGTCGGCGCGCGGGTCGAATTCATCTGCGCGCCCGGGCCGTTGAAAAACGGGGCCGAGGCCGCCTTTGCCCATCAACCGCAGGTCGAAGCCGCGCTGCACACCGGCCTGATCAACCGCGGCTCGCTTATCGCCCCGTTCCACAACATGATGCTGATCAGCCCGGCGACGAAAAAGCGGCAGGTTGACCACCTGATCGCCAACTTCGACGCCCTCCTGACCGAGCTTTTCAAGGCAGACTGACATGACCAATACCAGCCCCTCCGGTTCCAACCCAGCCGAGGCCGAGGCCTTCCTTGCCGCCCATCCCGAGATTGATGCCTTTGACATCATCTTGCACGATTCGAACGGAATTGGCCGGGGAAAGATCATCCGGCGCCATGAACTTTTGTCCATTTACAACAATGGACGGCATATGCCGATCTCGATCCTGGGTCTGGATATCTGCGGCGAGGATGTGCATGAAACCGGTCTGATCTGGGACGAAGGCGATGGCGACCGCCGCGCCTGGCCGATCCCGGGAACGCTGGTTCCGTTGGCGGGCACCACCCCGGCCCGGGGCGAAGTCTTCATGTCGCTGTATAATCTGGACGGCAGCCAGATGACCTCCGACCCGCGCCATGCGCTGCAGCGGCAGGTCGATGCGCTGGCAAGCGAGGGTCTTTATCCGGCAGGCGCGTTCGAGCTGGAATTCTTCCTGCTGGAGAATGAACGCGACGCAAAGGGCAAGATGGTCCCGGCGCGCGACGTGCTGGACGGGCGGCGGAATTCGAAGACCGATGTCTATTCGGTGGACCAGCTGCACGGGATGCTGCCCCTGTTCAACGACATCTATGCCGGGGCCAAGGCGGCTGGCATCAAGGCGGAAACGCTGATTTCCGAATTCGCGCCTGGCCAGTATGAACTGACGCTGCACTACCGCGAGAACGTCATGCAAGCCGCCGATGACCTCATGCGGCTCAAGCGGCTGGTGCGGATGCACGCGCGGCTGCACGGTCGGACCGCCTGTTTCATGGCCAAGCCGAACGAGGATTACGCCGGATCCGGCATGCACTTTCACGTCTCGTTGCAGGACGCCAACGGCAAGAACACCTTCATCGAAGCTATCGAGGGCCAGTGGAACGACCAGATCCGCCATGCCATCGGCGGTCTGCGCACGACGATGGGCGAATCGATGCTGGTCTTTGCGCCGCATGCCAATTCCTGGCGGCGCTTTGCCAGCCAAAGCTATGCGCCGGTCAGCCCGACCTGGGGGGTCAACAACCGGTCCGTCGCGCTGCGGATTCCGGCGGGCGATATCCGGGCGCGGCGGGTCGAGCACCGCCCGGCAGGCGTCGACGCCAACCCCTATCTGGTGGCAGCGACCGTGCTGGCGGGCATCCGCCACGGGCTGCGCCACAAGATCGACCCGGGGCCAGAGGTCACCGGCAACGGCTATGACGCCAAGACCGATATCGTCATGCCCGACGACTGGCGGTCGGCGATCAAGCTGGCGACGGCATCGGACTTCCTGAAAGAGGCGCTGGGCGAAGACATGCACCGCACCTTTACCGCCGTGAAGATGGCTGAATACGCCCGGGTGATGCGCACCGTAAGCGAGGTCGACTTTGACCTTTACCTGCACACGGTCTGACAAATAAGAAAGGGCGGGTCGCAACCCGCCCTTTGCGTCCTTCAGCCAGGAGTCAAAGACCCGAAGCCAGCCCTTCCAACTGCGCCAGCAACGCCGCAACCGGAGCAGCGTCAAAGGCGACAGGTTCGGAGACCATGGGATCGGGCATCGACAGGATCACGTTATCCAGTGCCGTCGCCATGTCCGTCGAGGCCGCGGAAACCACCGGATTTCCGCTTTGCATCAACAGGTCGATCTTCCCGCGCTGGATCATCAGCGTTCCCCATACCTCTTGGAAATTTACGACATCGGTCGGCCCCGAGGTGTTCAGGCGGGCGTTCGCTTCGCGCACCGCTTCGATCACGGCCAGCACCATATCCTTGTCCTCCGCGTGCAGCGATGACTCTGCAATCAGCAGGGCGGTGTTGGCGGCAGACTGGCTTTTGAGAAGGCCAGCCATGTCGGTCGCCCCCTCAATCGCGATCAACAAGGGTTCAAGGTCCGCAACCCCTGCGGCTGCAAGCCCGTCCTTCAAGCCCGGAAGCAGATCAGCGCGCGGGTCTGCAAAATGCGACTCGGGCATGTTGGCAAGCGCTTGATCAGCAAAAAGCAAGCCAAGCATCATGCCGCGTTGCATCGACGCAAGCCCAACCAGAAGGCGGACGTTTTCCGGGTTGGAGGCGGTCGCTTCGGCAAGCACATAGGTCGGCTTTATCTGGATCACGCTGTGAAAAACCTGCGCAGAAACCGGCTGAACCAGCGAAAGGCCAGAGGCGGCGACAAATACAAGGGCGGCGGCGGCCCGGGGTCTGAAAGAGCCATTGAAGACGCGGTCACACATGTCAGGCATTGGAATATCCTATTTTAGTCGGGTTCCCCACGAACACCCCGCCGGTTTTCTTCAACGGGAAGTTTAAAAGTAAACAACCTAAAGGGAAGTAAATGTGGCAGGAGTAGGGAAGTTTTGTGCGCGACGCACCGGCCGTTACATGACTGTCACGGGTGCTGACCGGAATCGCGGCACAGGGCACCCCTGTCGGATTTGGCTCTTTCACCGGCAAGATGGTATGGGCAGCAGCGGTTATTGATGTCATCATGCCCCTGAACCGCAACTGGGGGCGTATGCCCGATCTACCGGTTGGTGGGATCAACACCTGCAAGATCTGAGGGAAGAATGGAAACTGAGTTTACCCCTTGGGCAGCATTGGGCGGCGGCGCTTTGATTGGCTTGTCCGCCGTCCTCCTGATGGCATTTTATGGTCGCATCATGGGGGCAACAGGCATTCTGGCCGGCCTTTTGCGGTTCAATGATCCGGCCGACTGGGCGCTTCGTGCCGCATTGGTCATCGGCATGACCGCCGGGCCGCTGGCATACCTTGCACTGAACGGAGCCATTCCCGCGATCGACCTGCCGGTTTCCAACCTTGAGGTGGTCATCGGCGGGTTGATCGTCGGGGTCGGCGTAAGCTATGGCGGCGGTTGCACCTCGGGTCACGGGGTCTGCGGCATCGCACGCGGGTCGCTCCGGTCGATAGTTGCGACGGGGGTTTTCATGACGACCGCCATTGTCACTGTCTTCGTCACCCGCCATCTGATCGGAGGCTGACATGCGCCTGCTTGCCGCCCTTCTGATCGGTCTGATCTTCGGCCTTGGTATCTCGATCTCGGGAATGATCAATCCGGCCAAAGTCCTGAATTTTTTCGACATAGCGGGAACTTGGGACCCTAGTCTGGCCTTTGTCATGGTTGGCGCACTTTGCGTCACTATTCCCGGCTACCGGTTGGTCCTGAAACGTCCCGCGCCGGTGATGGAGAGCGGCTTTCACCTGCCCGATACTAAGGTCATCGACCGCCGTCTGGTGCTTGGCTCGGCGACCTTCGGCATCGGCTGGGGCATTGCCGGGTTCTGTCCCGGAGGCGCGCTTCCTGCTCTTGGCACCGGCCGGGTGGATGTGTTTCTTTTCGTTGCCGCTTTGATCGGCGGCTTGCTGTTCGCGCGGGTGCTGCAAAGTCGTGTTGCGACCGACAAACCCGCCTGATCCATCAGAGGAAATCATGGCTTTCATCTTCGAGCTGACCGTCAAACCCGAGGTGCACAGCTTTTTTGACCCGGCAACCAACACCATCAGCCATGTGGTCAAGGACCCCGGGTCGAACGCCTGTGCGGTGGTGGATTCCGTCATGGACATCGACTATGCCGCCGGCCGCATCACTTATGCCCATGCCGACGAGATAATCGCCCATATCAATGCGCAGGGCCTCAAGCTGGAGTGGTTGATCGAGACCCATGTCCACGCCGACCACCTTTCCGGCGCGCCCTATATCCAGAAGGCGCTGGGCGGCAAGATCGGCATCGGCCGCGCGATCACCGTGGTGCAGGACACCTTCGGCAAGGTCTTCAATGAGGGGACCGAGTTCCAGCGTGACGGCTCGCAGTTCGACCGGCTTTTCACGGACGGCGATACCTATCTCGTCGGTGGGATGACCTGTGTGGCGCTTCACACCCCCGGCCACACACCCGCCTGCATGACCCATGTGATGGGCGACGCGGCCTTTGTCGGCGATACACTGTTCATGCCCGACGGCGGGTCGGCCCGCGCCGATTTCCCTGGCGGTGATGCCGGGCAGCTTTGGGACAGCATCCAGAAGGTGCTTGCCCTGCCTGACGAGATGCGCCTTTTCATGTGCCACGACTACGGCCCGAATGGGCGTGAGATCCGCTGGGAAACAACCGTGGCCGACGAACGCGCCCACAACATCCACCTATCAGGCAAGACGCGGGCGGAGTTCGTAGCCCTCCGCACCGCCCGGGATGCCACGCTGGACATGCCAAAGCTGATCATCCCCGCCCTGCAAGTGAACATGCGCGGCGGCGATCTGCCCGAACCGGACGAGGACGGGAAACGGTTCCTGAAGGTGCCGATCAACGGGCTTTGAGGGGGGGCAACGGTGGGCTGGCGGTGACGGGCTGCGAATGGTGGGTTTGAACCTGCCCTGCGATGTGGCTGGAATCACTCCCCATACGGAACCCACACCGTCTTGACCTCCGTCGCTTGCGACAGGAACCCGCGCCCTTCGCCCTCTGTCCCCAGCCAGTTCCGCGCGCGGCCGTGGTTGACCCAGGTGCGTTTGAGATTACCGGCGGCCTCACGTTCGATCAGGGCCGAGAGGGGCTGTGAAGAGAAGCTCCACACCGCATCCACGTCCATGTGTCCGGCCAGAGACTTTGCCAGATCGGCGG
>CAIXBE010000029.1 GCA_903917595.1 uncultured Rhodobacterales bacterium | reverse complement strand
TGGCAAAACCGAAGTCGCGATGCGCGCGGCCTTCGTGGCGGCCCTATCGGGGATGCAGGTCGCGGTGGTCTGTCCGACGACCTTGCTGGCCCGACAGCACTACCGCAGCTTTGTCGAACGATTTCGCGGATTTCCAATATCTATCAGACCCTTGTCGCGCTTTGTTAGCACAAAGGATGCGAACGCCACCCGTGCAGCCATGGCAGATGGAAGTGTCGATATCGTCATCGGCACCCATGCGCTGCTTGCCAAGTCGGTCAGCATCAAGAAGCTGGGCCTGCTGGTCATCGACGAGGAGCAGCACTTTGGCGTCACCCACAAGGAACGCCTTAAGGAAATGCGGTCCGAGGTTCACGTCCTGACCCTGACCGCGACGCCCATTCCCCGCACACTGCAATTGTCGCTTACTGGCGTGCGTGACCTTTCCATCATCGCCACGCCCCCGGTCGACCGGCTGGCGATCCGCACCTATGTCAGCGAGTTTGACACCATCACCATCCGCGAGGCGATCTTGCGCGAACGGTTCCGTGGCGGGCAGTCATTTTACGTCGTGCCCCGTATCAGTGACCTGCCCGAAGTCGAGGATTTCCTGCGCACCCATGTTCCCGAAGCCAGCTATGTCATCGCCCACGGCCAGCTAGCGGCGGGCGATCTGGATGATCGGATGAACCAGTTCTACGACGGCAAGCAGGATGTGCTGGTCGCAACCTCTATCGTTGAATCCGGCCTTGATATCCCGACGGCGAACACGATGATCGTCCACCGCGCCGACATGTTCGGCCTGTCGCAACTGTACCAGATCCGGGGCAGGGTGGGACGATCGAAGACCCGCGCCTATTGCTACCTGACCACCAAACCCCGCGCGCCACTTACACCGCAGGCGACCAAGCGGTTGCGGTTGCTGGGCAATCTGGACGCGCTGGGGGCCGGCTTCAACCTTGCCAGCCATGACCTTGACCTGCGCGGCGCGGGCAACCTTCTGGGCGAGGAACAGTCCGGCCAAGTCAAGGAAGTCGGCTACGAGCTTTACCAACAGATGCTGGAAGAGACGATTGCCAAGATCAGATCGGGTGAGTTGCAGGGCCTGACCAGCATCGATGACGGCTGGAGCCCGCAGTTGAACCTTGGCGTGCCGGTGATGATCCCGGAAAGCTATATCCCCGATCTGGATATCCGGCTGGGCCTCTATCGTAGGCTGTCCAGTCTTGGCACCAAGGTCGAGCTTGAGGGCTTTGCCGCCGAGTTGATCGACCGCTTTGGCCCGCTGCCGAAAGAGGTCAACACCCTGATGCTGATCGTTCGGATCAAGGCGATGTGTAAACGCGCCGGGATCAGCCGTCTGGATGCCGGGCCCAAAGGGGCGACCATCCAGTTTCACAACGACAAGTTCGCCAATCCGGCAGGACTGGTCGATTTCATCAAGGCGCAAGGACCAGCGGCGCGCGTCAGCGGCAACAAGATCGTGTTGCAAGGCGAAATGAAAACCGAAGCCGACCGGATCAAAGGCGCCTTCAACATCGCCCGCGATCTGGCCGAGGTGGTTAAAGCCGCGCGAAAGCCTTAAATGCGGCCCAGCCCGAAGCGGCCACCCAGCAACGCCAGACCAAGCAGCACCGCCACACCGGCAAGCACCGGCCCCGAAGTGCCGGCGAACGCCTGACCCACCGGCACCGCCACAATCACCGCGCCAACCGTCGCCAGAGACAGGATGACCGACGCGGCAAGGCCTGCGACATGGCCGACCGGCTCCATCGCCAGCGCGCTGAGGTTGCCCATCGTCAGGCTCATCATCGCGAAAAGCCCGACCATCCACAGGATATGCAGCGCAAATTCGACGTCCGGCGGCAGGACACCCACCGCATGCAGCCCCAGCGTCAGGACCGTCAGCCCCAGTTGTGTGCCGTGGGCGGTCACGATCACCCGGCGCATGCCGAGGGTCATCACGATGCGACTGTTCAAAAGGCTTCCCGACATCGAAGCGACGGCAATCAGCGCAAACCACAAGGGGAAGCTGTCGGCCCGGTCGAACTGCATCTGAAAGATGCCCTGGATTGACGACAGGGTGGCGAACAGCGCCCCCAGTGTCAGGGCCTGCAGCACCAGCGACACCACCACGACGCGGTGACCCAAGACCTCACGCGCCGCGCGGAGCAGATCGGAGGCATGCAGCGGACGGCGGCGGGCGGCGGGAAGCGTTTCCGGCTGGCGCAGGGCCAGCCACAGCATGGTCAGCCCGGCAAAGGCGACATAGGCCAGAAAGATCGACCGCCAGCCACCAAGCGCTATCAGTCCGACCCCCATCAGGGGGGCTGCTGCAGGGACGATGGTAAAGATCATCATCATGAAACTAAGGACCCGCGCCATCTCGCGGCCCGAGAACATGTCGCGGACGATGGCCACCGAAACGGTACGCGGGGCGGCGGCGCCGATCCCCATCACCAGACGTGCGGCCAGCAAAAGCTCCAGCGAGGGAGCAAAGACGCACGCCAAGGCCGCAAGCGCATACAGTGCCGAGCCGAGAAGGATCACCCGCTTGCGACCGAAAGCGTCGGACAAGGGGCCGGTGAACAAAGTGCCAATCCCCATGCCCAGCACGAAACTGGTCACCACCAGTTGTACTGCATTCGGGGCAGCGGGCGACAGGGTCGCGGCAATCTCGGGCAGGGCCGGCAACATTGCGTCGATCGAAATTGCCACGGTTGCCAGCAGCATCGCCATCAAGGCGACGAATTCGGTCTGCGACAGGCGGGTGTCGGTCACTTGGCCGCGTCCGGTTGAACGGTCAGTTCGGCGATGACATTGGCCCAGACCTCGGGCGGTTGGGCACCGCTGACGACATATTGCTGGGCCACAAGGAAGGTCGGGACGGAATTGACCCCTTTGGCCCGGGCATCGGCGTCGCGGGCAAGGATATCCTCGGCGTCCGCGTCGCTGGCCAAAAGCTGCACGATTGCATCGCGGTCCATACCGCTTTCGCCTGCGATGTCGGCAAGGGTTTCGGGGTCGCCGATGTCGCGCCCTTCGGCCCAATAGGCGCGCATCAGGGCGTTGACGACCTGGGCCTGCAGGCTTTCGATCCCGGCCCAGTGGATCAGCCGGTGCGCGTCCAGCGTGTTCGGCATCCGTTGCGGCTTGTCGGGGTTCATGTCGACCCCAGCCGCGCGGGCCACTTCGCGCAGGCGCTCGTGGATGGCGTCAACCCGGGCCTTGCCGCCAAGCTTGGCCTCAAGATAGGCGCGCTTGTCGACACCCTCGGGAGGCATTTCGGGATTCAGTTGGAACGGGTGCCACTGGATGGCAAAAGGATGGTCGGGGTAATCGGCCAGCGCCCGGTCAAGGTTGGCCTTGCCGACATAGCACCAGGGGCACACCGGGTCCGAGAAGATATCAAGACGGATCATGTCCCATCCCTTTTGCAAGATTTTGGGTTGCGTGTGCGGTTTGCCTTGGTCGCGGCGCGGGGGCAAGCGGAAATCGGTTTGATCTGGCGCATGGATCAGGCGGCGGCGGCTTGCTACTGTGACGAAGCAACCGACAAGATTGGGATCGAATGCGCATTGCGGTTATGACGGATATCCACGGTAACCGTGAGGCGTTTCAGGCGGTCCTGACCGACCTGCAAGGTCATACCATCGACAAGATCGCGGTGCTGGGCGACATCGTCGGCTATGGCGCGGACCCCGAATGGTGCTGTGACCGGGTGCAGGAATTGGCGGCCAACGGTGCGATTGCGGTGCGCGGCAACCATGACCACGCCGCCGCTGTCGCCCCTGAAGCGATGTCCCATCTGGCCCGCACCGCAATCGACTGGACTCGCGCGCGGCTTGGTGGCGACCAGATCGGCTTTCTGGCCTCTCTGCCTTTGGAGGCGCGCGAAGGCGATATCCTTTACGTCCATGCCTCGGCCAATGATCCGGCGTCTTGGTCCTATGTCACGTCTGACACCAAGGCCGCACCATCGTTCCGGGCCACCAAGGCGCGGCTGATCCTGTGCGGACATGTGCATGTGCCACTGTTGGCAAGTTGTGACATCGGCGGTGTGGTGCGGACGCAAGCTTTCCGCCCCGGCCTGCCGATCCCGCTGATCTCCAGCCGTCGCTGGCTGGCTGTGGTGGGGTCGGTCGGCCAACCGCGCGACGGCGTGGCGCAGGCCGCCTGGGCGCTGGTTGATACCGACCGGCAGGAACTGACCTTCCGCCGCACCCCCTATGATACCGCCGCCGCCGCCGCCCGCGTCCGGGCGATGGGCCTGCCCGAAGCGCTGGCGGTCCGCCTGTTGAAAGGAAACTGAGCCATGCCAACGCGCCCGCATCCCGGCCTGGAAATCGACGGCTTCACCCTGGGCGAAAAGCTGCACACCGGTGGGTTTGCGACGATCTGGGAGGTGACGCATCCAGACCACGCCTTACCCATGGTGATGAAGGTGCCAACGATCCTCGACGGCTATGACGGCCCCACGATTGTGGGATTCGAGGTCGAGCAGATGATTTCAACCCGCCTGAGCGGCCCGCATGTGCCGCGCGTGATTGGCATCGGTGGTTTTGAGGTGATGCCCTATATCGTCAGCGAAGAGATCGATGGCGGCTGCTTTTTGCCCCTGTTCCAGACCGCACCCTTGCCTCTGTCTGACGTGTTGGAGGTCGCCGCGCGGATGGTGGCTGCGGTCGCAGACCTGCACCGCCAGCAGGTCATTCACCTTGACCTAAAGCCGGAAAACTTCCTGCAGCGTAAGTCGGGCGAGATGGTGATGGTCGATTTCGGCCTGTCGCGCCATGACCGGTTGCCCGACCTGCTGGCCGAAGAGTTCGCCATTCCGATGGGCACCTATCCCTATATCGCACCAGAGCAATATCTGCGTTGCCGTGATGATCTGCGGTCCGACCTGTTCGCTCTGGGGGTGATGCTGTATGGTCTGGCGACCGGGCGCACCCCATGGGGCAACCCCAAAACCCTGCGGGAGGTGCGCAAGAGGCTGTGGCGTGATCCTGAACCGCCGCGCGCGATTCGCCGCGAAATCCCTGAATGGTTGCAGGAAATTATCCTGCGGGCGCTGTCGGTCGATCCGATGCGGCGCTATCAATCAGCGGCGCAGATGGCGTTCGACCTTGGCCACCCGGGGCAAGTGACGCTGACCGCTCGCGCGCACAAGCTGAAACGCGACGGTTGGCTGACGGTCTTTGACCGCTGGCGGGTGATGCGAAAGATCCGGCGGTTCTCGACCCCAAACTCGGTCGCCGCGCAACTGGCGCTGGTGCCGGTGATCGTGGTCGCGGTTGACCTGTCCCCCGAAGGCGAGCCTTTGGCCGAGGCTCTGCGCCGGGCGGTGACCCGGATGCTGATGATCGAACCCGATGCGCGGATTGCCTGCGTCAACGTGATCAAAACAGCGCGGATCGGGATTGATCAGGGCACTGATAATCAGGGCAACAACCTGCATGTGATGCGGTTGGTGCAGCTTAAGGCCTGGGCCGACGGGATCAAGCTGCCAGACCATCGGCTGACCTATACCGTGCTGGAAGGCCCGGACCCGGGTCAGGCGATCATCGACCATGCCAAGACAAACCATGTCGACCAGATCGTGATGGGCGCGCGCGGGCATTCGACCACGCGGCGCTATCTTGGGTCAGTCTCGGCGCAGGTGGTGGCCGAGGCCCATTGCTCGGTCACCGTGATCCGGGTGCCGGAAACGTGGGTCAGGACCTGAGCGTCAGGCCTGACTCACCTTATTCAAAGCCAGTCCTGCACCTTGCGGGCACCGCCCGACACGTCCTCGCCGACGCCGGCAATCGTGTTGCAGCCAGCCAGCGCCAGCAGGGTGATCAGGATCAGGATCGGTTTGGTCATGCGTGTCGCCTTTGTCATCAGTTAGAGGCCTGCCACCAGGTATCGGGCAGAAAGCCGGTCCAGTCGCCATAGACCGGCAGGTGATCTGGATAATGCAGATCGGATGAATGGGCCAGACGTGAGCGGTCGGCATACCAGATCGGGATCACATAGCGCCCCGAGGTCAGCACCCGGTCAAGCGCGCGGGTCGCGGCGCCGAATTCGGTGATGTCAGGGGCCTTCAGAAGGGCTGCAATCATCGCCTCGACCGCCGGGGAATTGACCCCCATCCAGTTGCGGGTGCCGGGTTCGGTCACGCCAGCCATGCCCCAATACAGAAGCTGCTCGTTGCCAGGCGACAGTGACACACCGCGGATATAGTGTGTCATGTCAAAGTCATAGGCGGTCGTGCGTTCCTTGTATTGCGCATCGTCGATCTTGTTCAGCGTGGCGGTAATCCCCAGCGCCTGAAGTGCCTGAATGTAGATTTCCGCGACCGAGGCCATTTCGTCCTGCCCGGTGACCAGCAGGATTTCAAAGGCAAAGGCTTCACCCGCAGCGTTTTTTAGGATGCCGTCGTCACCGACGATCCAGCCCGCTTCTTCCAGCAACGCGGCAGCCTTGCGGATGTTGTCGCGGTTGGATTGCTCGCCATCAGACACCGGCAGTGCGTAGCCTTCGATGGCACCGGGCGGCAGGTCGGCGGCAAACGGCTGCAGCAATTCCAGTTCGCGGCCCGTAGCGGGGGTGCCGGATTCCATGCCAAGGACCGAGTTGCCGAAGTAGGACGGGATGCGCGGCAGGACGCCCGCATTCAGGGTCTGGTTCACGAATTCAAAGTTGAAGGCCAGCGTCAGCGCCTCACGAACGCGCCAGTCGGCGAACAACGGACGGCGGGTGTTGAAGGCAAACCCTTCGATACCCGAGGGACGGCCATGCGGGATTTCAACCTTGACCACGTCACCAGCCTGCACTGCTGGAAAGTCGTAGGACGACAGCCATTTCGACACGTTCGCCTCACGGTAGGCCGAAAGCCCACCGGCCTTGAACGCCTCGAAGATCGCCTGCGGGTTGGCGAAATATTCGTAGCGGATTTCGTCAAAATTCCACTGGCCCTTGTTGAAGGCCAGATCCTTGCCCCACCAGTCAGGGTTGCGCTTGTAGCTGGCGAATACGCCGATTTCGCTGTCAGCCAGCACATAGGGGCCGGACCCGACCGGCACCTCCATCGTGGCTTCGGCGAAATCCTTGCCTTCGAATTGGGCCTTTTTCAGG
>CAIXBE010000028.1 GCA_903917595.1 uncultured Rhodobacterales bacterium | reverse complement strand
GGACATCGCCGCTCTGATGGCCGCCGAGACCTGGTTTGACGCCCAGGATCTCTCGACGCAGGCCTTGCCACACGCATGGCAGAGCCCGTGAGGATTGCCGCCAGTTTCGACATCGGGCGGTTTCGGAATGCGCCAATGGCGCTGGCGGAGGGGCACGACGCAGAAGGTGCGGCAACGGGCGAGGACATCGTTCCAGACGAGAACGATGTTGCGCCGGATACCACCGATCCAGCGCCCCAACTGAAGGCCGAGAGGACGGAGGCTGCGGACGGCACCGTCCCTTCGACGGATGATCCCGCCAGCGCTGATGGCGCCACGGACGACCCCATTTTCCCAGTAGAAGGCGCGCCTCTCAGCACTGTTGCAGCCCCCAACACTGCTCTCGACCCGTCGGTCATCCGCGCAAATGTCCTCGCGCATGCCCGCGCCGTGATCGACCTCTGCCGCCTGGCCGGCCAGCCACAGCGCGCGGGCCGCTTCCTTGAGGACGACGCAAGCCTCGATGCAGTCCGCGCCAGCCTGCTGGCCGCCAAGGCGCAAGCCGAGCCCGAGATCACCCCGCATCATCCCCAACCCGGGCGGAGTTCCACGACGCGCCCCTGGGGCGATGTCATCGCCCGCACCTTCAAGCAAAAAGGATAACCTCCAATGCCGATCCTCACCGAAGGCACACACGCCGGCGGCTTTCTCGTCTGGGAAGTCCTGCGCGATTACACCCGCGAGACGATCACGGTCGCATCTGGTGCGGGCAAGCTCGCTGCCGGCACCGTCCTTGGAAAGATCGCCACGGGAGGGAAGTTCACCGCCCTCGCCCCCGCCGCCACCAACGGCAGTCAGACTGCCGCCGGCATTCTCTGGGACGGGGTAGACGCGACCAGCGCCGATGCGCCGGGCGTGGTGCTTCTGCGCGGCCCCGCGATCGTCAACCGCCACGAGATCCTCCTGCCCGAAGGCGCCACAGAGGCACAAATAACCGCCGCGACCACAACCCTTGCAACACTTGGCATCGTTCTGCGCTGAACCTGAGACAAAAAGGACTTCCCCATGGCCACAATGGACATTTTCGAAGGCGATGCCTTCTCGCTGATCGAGCTCACCCGCGCGCTTGAGAACATCCCCTACAAGCCCGCCACCCTGTCGGGATCGGGCCTGTTCAGCGCGGGCGGCGTCCGCTCGCGCACCGTCGTGATCGAGAGCCGTGACGGCACGCTGTCGCTGATCCCGTTCTCCGAACGCGGCTCGGCCTATGATAGCCAGGTCCCTGAACGCCGCAATGTGCGGGCCTTCGTGTGCCGGCAGTTCAAGAAGCAGGACGTGATCTGGGCTTCAGAAATCCAGCAGGTGCGCGACTTCGGTTCGGAGACCGCCACCCAGCAGGTGCAGGCGGAAGTGGCCCGCAAGATGGGCCGCTTGCGGGGCGATGCCGAGACGACCTTCGAGTATCACCTCTTCAACGGCATTCAGGGGCTGGTGAAGGACCCACGCGACGGGGCCACGGTGGTGAACTACTTCACCGAGTTCGGCATCACCCCAGCCGTGGAAG
>CAIXBE010000027.1 GCA_903917595.1 uncultured Rhodobacterales bacterium | reverse complement strand
CCAACATGTTCGGACTGTAGCCCAGCGCGCCCGCCGCCTCCATCACCTTGGTGCGGGTCTTGGCCGACACCGAAGCCCCTTCGGTGAAGGTCCGCGATACCGCCGCCCGCGACACGCCCGCCCGCGCCGCCACTTCCCTTAGCGTGATCGCCATGCCACCCTGCACCACCCGTTCTACAACGCCCGTCACGCTATTGGAACGCGCCGCCAATGTCACCCCACCCTTGCCCCGCCGCCGCCGCTTCGCTATGGACGCTGGCATCCTTGGCAAACGGAGACCCCGATGAAAGCCCGCGTGACCGTCATGCTGAAATCCGGCGTTCTTGACCCGCAAGGCGAAGCGGTACGCCATGCGCTTGGCTCACTGGGGTTTCAAGGCGTCAATGGCGTGCGGCAAGGCAAGGTGATCGAACTGGACCTTGCTGAAGTTGACGCTGCAAAGGCCGAAGCCGAGGTCAAGGCGATGTGTGACAAGCTTCTGGCCAACACGGTCATCGAAAGCTACCGGGTCGAGATTCTGTAAGCCCGCGCTACCTCCGGCTCACCTTAAGCCATATCCCGTCCTTGGCCCGCACCGTCAGATGCGCCACCGGCACCGGAACGCAGCCCTCGACCGCCTCGAACCGGAAGGCCCGCACCAGATGGGCCAGCAAAAGCGTGCCCTCCAGCATCGCGAACCCGGCCCCCGGGCAAACCCGCGCCCCACTTGAAAACGGCAGATAGCCATGACGTGACGCTTCACGCCCCTCTTGCGTGGCCCAGCGGTCGGGATCAAATCCATCGGGATTGGTCCATATCCGTTCATGCCGGTGCAGGTGCCAGGGGCTGATCACCACCTGCGCGCCCGGTCGCACTTTCCGCCCCCGGAAATCTTCCTCCACCCGATTTTCCCGCACCAGCATCGGCACTGGCGGGTAAAGCCGCAGCGCCTCGCGGAAGACATCGCGGGTAAAGCGCAAACCCGCCACCGTTCCGAAAACCGGGGTCAGACCGGCCGCCTCTGCCGCCACCTTTTCCTGCGCCTCCGGATGCGTGGCCAGCAGATACAGCGCCCATCCAAGGGCCGAGGCGCTGGTCTCATGCCCGGCCAGAAAGAAGATCGCCACCTGATCGACCATTTCGGCGGTGCCAAAGGGGGCGCCGGTCATCGGGTCGGGTGTCGTCATGATCTTGGTCGCAAGATCGGCCGGAGCCGTCCCCGCCGCAATCGCCGCCGCACGGTTGTTTGTCAGCCCGGTGATCAACCCCCGGATCACCTTTGCCGACCGCAGGGTGGCCGCCCGGTGCAGGCGCGGAAACCAGCGCGGCACGGGCAGAAACGCCGCTAGGTTCAGGATCGGGGCCGACCGCTGATAGGCGCGAAATTCGTGGAACACGCCTTGCGCCACCTGATCCTCGATCGGAATCGAAAAGAGGGTGCGAAAAATCACATCGGCAGCGGCATGGCTGGCGGCAAGCTCGACCTCCTGCTCGCCTTCCTGCATCCGCGCCACCGCCGCTTCGGCCGCCGCCCAGATCGCCGGAAACGCCTCCCGCAGACGACCGCCCTCGAAAGAGGGGTCGATGATGCGGCGCTGATGCAGCCACTCCTCGCCATTGGTGACAAAGACCGACCTGCCAAGCAAAGGGCGCAGGCCTTCGGTCACCCGGTCGGATTTCGGAAAATCGCCGGGGCGCTCATCCAGCACCCGGCGGATCAGCGCGGGGTCATTGCACAGGTAGCTGCGGAAGAAGGGCGTGCGAAACTCCGCCATCCAGGCCCGATACAGCCGCGCCGGTTGCGCCGACAGGATGTCGCGGCGAAATAGCCGCAGATAGGCCCAAAGCGAGACCCGGTCAGCGCGCGGTTCCGGCTTGGGCGGGGTCATTCGGTGTCCCGATACGGATTGCAGGCACGGGTGATCCGGCTGGCCGATGGGGCGCGGTCGCGGAACCGATCCGCCAGCGTCATCGGCCCGGCGGTGATGCGGAAATAATCATAGTCCCCCGGCGCGCCGCTAAGATTGTCAAAGGCGAAAAGATACTGGAAGTGCAGCATGAAGAATCGTCGCTTCATCTTGCGCCACCGATCCGGGCTAAGCGTCTGGCTGAACGCGGCCGAGATCACCAGCGGCCAGCGCTGCCACTCAGGTGCGACCCCGGTGACCGCAACCGGATCGCATAGCGCAAAACTGGCGCCATCCCCCGGTGCAGTGACATCGACCCAGGTCAGTTCCGCGCGCTGCGAGAGGTAAGCAAGATCGCCCCGCAGTTTCCGCGCCTTCGGCAGGAAAGAGATCATCGGCACCGCCTGCCCCAGCGACAAAAAACCCAAAGCCGGGCCACCTTCCGGCATCCCCTCACGGATCAGGTCGGCCAGCAGCGTGACCCCAATCTGCACGCCCGAGGAATGGCCGACCACCAGCACCTCATTGACCGGCAGGGCCAGCGCCGCCCGCACCCGGCCCCTGAACAGGTCGATCCGTGCGGTCAAACTGTCGGGAAACGCCCCTGTGCCCGAGGTCGCAAAGCCGTAATCCTGCATCAGGTAATAGACCAGCAACCGGCGATCCAGACGCCGAAACCCCTCCAGCGCCGCGCCTGCAGCAAGCACCGCCAGCAGCCAACCCGCTCCAAAAGGCAGACCCCACGTCAGCCACAGCACCAGCCCGGCCAGCGCCACAGCCACCACCGCCTGCAGGATCAGCGCCACCGCCGGATAGAGCGCAGCAATCATCGGCCCCTTGCGCAACCGGATCAGCCGCCACAGCGCCCCGCAGGACAGATAAAGCCACGCCGTGCGCAGAAGATGCAGGTAGGTCCTGGCAATGCCCGGCGTCATCGAGCCTTTGACCAGATCGGACCAGACCAGAACCTCGACCTCTGCCTCAGCCGGGCGCTCCATCACTGCGCTGACCTGCCAGCCGTAGGTTTCACCCTGACGCGGGCGGATCGACAGGGAATAGCCCGAAAGTGCCGCCTGAGCAGCCCCTTCGCGACGGTAGAACTCACGGTAGCGGCGGGCGGGGAACGGGTCATAGCCGGGGATATACAGGACATGGCGGCGAAAGGGGGCCGCCGTGCCGTCATCATCTGGACTGTCTTTGGCCACACCGGTTCCGTTCGCTGCTGCCCCCATGTTAACCGCTGTTGGGCTGTAGGGAAGCCATTGCGTCAACCCGGCAGCGGCAGACCCAGGGCGTCATAGGTTTCCAGCATCCAATAGCTGAAATCGGTAAAGAAACCGGTCACCAAGGCAAGGCCGACCACCAGCAAAAGCCCGCCCATCAGGCGTTCAATCAGCCTCATGTGACGCTTTAGCTTTGTCATCAAGACCATTGATCTTTCGATAAAAATTGCCGCAAATAAAAACGGCAATCCTAAGCCAAGCGCATAGATCCCCAACAACAGCGTTCCGCGTCCGGTGCTTCCTTCCTGTGCCGCAAGACTAAGGATCGCGCCAAGCTGCGGACCGATGCATGGGGTCCAGCCAAAGGCGAAAGCAAGGCCCAGAACATAGGCCCCGAACGCTGACCCGCCGCGCTGACCCGCATCGACCCGCATTTCGCGGTCAAGGATCGGAATGCGGAAGACGCCGAGAAAATGCAGGCCGAATATGATCACCACGATGCCTGAAATACGCGCCAGAAGTTGCTGATTGTTCAGGACAAATGCGCCAAAGGCCGAGGCGGTGAAGCCCAGGATCAAAAAGACCGTCGACAGGCCCATGACAAAGAACAGCGCTGGCAGGATCACTCGGCGACGGGCGACTCCCTGACCGGTCATCTCGCCCATCGAAATCCCGCCCATATAGGCAAGATAGGGCGGCACGATGGGCAGCACGCAGGGCGACAGGAACGACAGCACGCCCGCAACAAGCGCCACCAGAAGCGCGGGCATCAGGGACGCATCGAAAAGGTCTATGCCGAACATGCGGGCCTCCTCATCTGGGGCATAGCCGCTTTCGCGACCGACGTCACGCCTTGGCCGCGTCACAACCGCGTGGCGGGGCTGAAACCTTGTGGTAGTGGTCCGGCCCAGTTAAACCGCAGGGATGGCACATTGGGACGACATGCTGGATTGCGAAGGGCTTTTGTGCCCGCTGCCCGTCTTGCGCGCCCGCAAGCGGTTGATGGCGCTGGCATCCGGCACCGTGCTGTGCGTGCGCGCGACCGATGCGATGGCGCTCATCGACCTGCCGCATTTCTGCGCCGAGGCGGGCCATGCCTATCTGGGGTCAGAGGTGGAGGGCACTGTAACCCTCCACCTGATCCGTCGCGGTTAACGTCCGATTGACCACCAGCCTTTGCGCTTGGGCTTGGCCGGATCATCGGGAGTGGTAGCCTCTGCCTCGGCCGGATCGGGGATCACGGCCTCGACGGTCGGAATGATCCCGGGATCGGGCTGCAGCGCCGGGGCCGGTTCGGCAACCGGTGCAGCCGCCACTTCAGCCATCGGTTCGGCAACTACCTCTGGCGCAGGCTTGGCGCGCGGGGCACGGGTCCGGGCGGGCTTGGCGACCGGTTCGCCAGCAACCACAGCTTCGGCTTCGGCAGGTGCGGCCTTGGCACTTCTGGCGCGCTTTTTCGGCGCGGGTTTGCCCTCGGCCACCGGCTCTGCGGCGACAGGTTCGGCAACCGGATCGGCGGCTACCGGCTCATTAACCACAGGCTCGGGAGCTACTTCAGCAGCGATCTCCACAGCCAAAGCAACATCCGCCCTGCCCCCGCGCGGTTTGCGGGTCCGGCTCCGCTTTTTGCCGGGTGCTTCGGTGGCAGGCTCGGCTGCGGGGGCAGCGTCAGCATTGTCGCTTGCGTCATCATCGTCGTCGCCGTCATCGGCCCCGCCGTCGGAAGCCGCAGCGCCATCCTCACGCGCCCCACCCCGCCGACGCCGCCGACGCCGCCGCTTTTTGCGCCCGGGTTCGCCGTCGCCGTCCGCAGCAACCGGGGCGCTGCGTTCGCTGACGACGTTCACTTCCTCGACCGTTTCCTCGACGACATCTTCGACAATGTCGTCGATCAGATCGTCTTCTTCTTCATCCACCGACGCGCCCATCAGCCCGGCATGACCCGAGACAACCGGAGTATCCGGCACCACCCGCAAGGCTGTCTTGAACTTTTCGATCGAGTAGTCCGGGCTGATCAGCGCCGGGTCAGCCTCGATCCGGACCGACATGCCGTAGCGTGCCTCGATCAGCGCCACATGTTCCCGCTTTTGGTTGAACAGGTAGTTCACGATGCCGATCGGCGCTTTCAGCAGCACCTCTTTCGACCGCCGACGCGTGCCTTCCTCTTCCAGCGCGCGCAAGACCTGCAGGGCCATGCTGTCGTCGCTGCGGATCAGGCCTGTGCCGTGGCAATGGGCGCAAGGCTGCGTGGTCGATTCCAGCATGCCGGGGCGCAGGCGCTGGCGGCTCATCTCCATCAGGCCGAAACCGCTGATCCGTCCTACCTGAATGCGGGCGCGGTCGGTTTTCAGCTTTTCCTTCAGACGCTTTTCGACGCTTGCGTTGTTGCGACGCTCTTCCATGTCGATGTAGTCGATGACGATCAGACCGGCCAGATCGCGCAGACGCAACTGGCGGGCCACCTCATCGGACGCTTCCAGGTTGGTCTTGAGAGCAGTTTCCTCGATCGAGCCTTCCTTGGTGGCGCGGCCCGAGTTCACGTCGATCGCCACCAGCGCTTCGGTCACGCCAATCACGATGTAGCCGCCGGATTTCAGCTGCACCACCGGGTTGAACATGCCGCCCAGATAGCTTTCGACCTGATACTTGGCGAACAGCGCCACGCTGTCCTGATGGCGAACCACTTGCCGTGTGTGGTTCGGCATGATCATCCGCATAAAGTCCTTGGCGGTCCGATAGCCCACTTCGCCTTCGACGATCACTTCGTCGATTTCGCTGCTGTAAAGATCGCGGATCGAGCGTTTGATCAGATCGCCTTCCTCGTAGATCTTGGCCGGGGCGACGGATTTCAGCGTCAGTTCGCGGATCTGTTCCCACAGCCGCATCAGGTATTCGTAATCGCGCTTGATTTCCGCCTTGGTGCGCATCGAGCCTGCAGTGCGCACGATCAGGCCAGCGCCTTCGGGGACCGAAAGTTCGCCCGCGATTTCCTTCAGCTTCTTTCTGTCCACAGCATTGGTGATCTTGCGGCTGATCCCTCCGCCGCGCGCGGTGTTGGGCATCAGAACGCAATAGCGGCCGGCCAGCGACAGATAAGTGGTCAGCGCCGCGCCCTTGTTGCCGCGTTCTTCCTTGACGACCTGGATCAGCATGATCTGCCGAACCTTGACGACTTCCTGGATCTTGTAACGGCGCGCACGCGGACGGCGCGGGGCGCTGATTTCCTCGGTCACGTCTTCGTCGGCGACCGATTCGATCTCGTCGTCGGTCTCAGAGGCGTGATCGACGGCGCGGTAGGGGCGGTCGCCGTTGCCTTGCGCTTCGGTCTGGCTGTTGTCATGGGCGTGGTCATGCGCATGGTCGTGGTCATGCGCATGGTCGTGCTGGCCTTCGACCGGGGCGCGCGCCTCGACCAGACCGGTCTCGTCGGCATTGCCATCGTCCAGATCGACCAAATCCATGCCCGAAGGCCCTTCGGCCACCATGTCATCGGATTTCACAACCTCGGCCTTGGGGGCCGGGCGCGGGGTGCGGCGGCGCGAGGGGCGGTTT
>CAIXBE010000026.1 GCA_903917595.1 uncultured Rhodobacterales bacterium | reverse complement strand
TATGACCGGATCGACCAAAGGCGTCGCGGCTTTGTTGGCATTGGCGTAGCGGGTATAATTGGTGCAGGCCGCTGCCACTTCGGGGCGCATCATGTAGTCGATGAAGGTGTAGGCGTCATCCTTGTGGGCGGCGTCCTCTGGGATGCACCAGCAATCAAGCCAGGCCGGCGCGCCGGTCTTCGGCACAAAGTAGCCGAGGTTGAGCGCGATTCCCGCTTCGGCCGCGATGTCGATCATGAACGAATAATCCCCCGAATAGGAGTTCGCCACGCAGATCTCGCCATTGGCCATCCGGCTGGTGTAATTGGTGTTGTCAAAGGTCAGGATGCTGGGCCGGATCGCATCAAAGGCCGCGATCATCTTGGCATATTCGGCCTCGCCGGCGGTTGCCTGATCAATGCCAAGCCATGCCAGGACCATGTAGCCGATGTCGGCCGGGCTGTCCAAAAGCGAGATCCCGCATTCCGCCAGCTTGGCCGCGTTCTCGGGCAGGAAGACCGCCTCCATCGTGTTCAGGTCGACATCGGGCAGCACTTCCTTGACGAGGTCGAGGTTATAGGCAAAGCCCACCGATCCCCACATGTAGGGCACGCCGAACTGGTTTCCCGGATCAAAGCCTTCCAGCACTTTCAGGATGACCGGATCGAGATTGCCGTAGTTCTTGAACCTTGACCGGTCGAGCTTGTGATAAACGCCAAGCGGCGTCATCCGCGGCAACGACGCGCCGGACGAGATGGCAACATCATACCCTGTCCCGCCCGCCAGCATCTTGGCATCAAACTCTTCGGAGGAACTATAGGGGTCATAGATGACACCAATGCCGAACTCGGCTTCGAAATCGGGGATGGTGGTCTCACCGATATAGCCTTCCCAGTTGGTGATGTTGAGCGTCCTCGCCTGCGCCCAGGACGGGCGCGCGAAGGGGGTGGCAAGCCCTGCGGAAAAGGCGGCAAGAGTCTGGCGGCGGTTCAATGTCATATGGCGAACTCCTTGGGCTGGTCTTTGTTCATGATCCGGTTGTACCTTTGGGGTTCAGGGGCGGCAAAGCGGTGTCCTGACGACGCTGCCATCTGGGGATGACCTGATCCGAGATCGGCTCGCGCGGGCAGTAAAGCCGATCCAACAATTGACGCTCCTCCGGGTCCAGCGCCAGATCCAGCGCCGACAGCGCCTGATCAAGATGCGAGGCCTTACTGATGCCGATGATCGGACAGGTGATGGCCTGCATCTGTCGCACCCAAGCCAAGGCGACCTCGGTCATTGAAACACCACGTCTGGCGGCGATATCGCGCACCGCCTCGACCAGCGCGAGATCGGTCTCATCGCCGTAGAACTCGGCCACATAGCGATCTTCGGTGGCCCGCTGCCCTTTGGCCCCGGTCAGCCAGCCGCGTGCCAGCGGGCTGAAGCCCGTGACGGCGATGCCATTCGCGCGGCAATAGGGGATCATCTCGCGCTCTTCTTCGCGGTAAAGGAGGTTGTACTGGCACTGCATGTTCACGAAGGGCGTCCAGCCATTCATTTCCGCGACATGGTTCATCGTTGCGAATTGCCATGCGAACATGGTCGAGGCCCCGAGGTAAAGGACCTTGCCCGCGCGCACGAGGTCATGCAGCGCGCCCATCGTCTCTTCGATCGGCACGTCCGGGTCAAAGGCGTGGATGACCAGAAGGTCGATATAGTCGGTCTTCATCCGCCGCAGGCTGGCATCGACCGAGCGCAGGATATGCTTGCGCGACAGACCCTTGTCGTTCGGGGCGTCGCTCATCGGGTAATAGACCTTGGTCGCCAGAACCAGTTGATCGCGCGGCACAAGTTCCAGCAAAGCGCGGGTCACAGCCTCTTCATTGACCCCCAGGGAATACCAGTTGGCCATGTCGTAAAAGGTGATCCCGGCCTCGACCGCCTGTCGCAACAGCGGGCGCGACTGGGCCTCATCCAGCACCCAGGACTTCCACGCGCTGGAGCCGAAACTCATGGTGCCGAGGCAGTATTCGCTGACCTTCAGACCAGTATTGCCTAATCTGATCTGGCGCATGGTTGAGATCACCCTGCAAGTTGTGCCTTCGCAGTATCGGCCTTCATCGAGGGTCACCGCAAACAAGAATTTCTCGACCGGCGGGCGAGTTTAATTCCGTGCCCGCAGGCCAGCAACCCGGCCTTGGTCCGGTTTACACGCCCTTGGATTTGGTTAAGGTCATCGCGATTGACCGGGGGAAGCGATGGTTGGTGCGGGTGCTGTCTTTGACTTTGACGTTCTGGTTGTCGGTGCCGGGGCGGCGGGCATCGCGGCCACCGGGGCACTTCGCGCGGCAGGAATTGGCGTCGTCTGTCTCGAGGCGTCCGACCGGATCGGCGGGCGCGTCCATACCGACACCGCGATTTTCGGCGTGCCCTTCGACACGGGCGCGCACTGGCTGCACAACGAACAGTCCAACGCCTTGAAGGCACCGGGGCTGGCGATGGGGCTGGACCTTTATCCCGCCCCGGAAAATGGCGTGACTCACGGGCTGGACGACGACGCCGTCCTTTGGGATGAGGTCGAGGAGCTTGAAGCGGCCGGACGGCAGGCCGCGCGTGCAGATGCCGAAACCGAAGCGAAGACCGGCATCCCAACGGACCGATCAATTGCAGATGTCGTTGTCGAGAAGGGCCCGTGGTCCTTTACGGCCGCAATGATGTTTGGCTTGTCCATTGGCCGCGATTTGCCGGATACGTCGCTGCGGGACATGGTGACTTGGGAGGGCGGTGGCGACTGGTTCTGCCGCGAGGGGTTTGGCCATCTGGTTGCCCGCATGGCGGAAGGCTTGCCGATCCGGCTTGCCACTCCCGTGACCGAGATCGTGGCCATGCCCGATGGTGTGCGGGTAAAGACCCTTTTGGGCGAGATCCGGGTGCGGGCCGTCATCGTCACCGTTTCCGTCGGCGTGCTGGCCGAGGAGATGATCCGCTTTGATCCGCCCCTGGAGGCCGACCGCCGCAAGGCGTTGGATCTGGTGACGATGGGGGACTACAACCATGCGGCACTGCTGTTTCGGCCCGGCGCGATATCGGTGGAACCCGATACCTGGCTGACCTACCAACTGCACGCCGACGCCAAGGGCATCGCGCAGGGGGGTGGATTCCTTTGCAACATCTCGGGCACCGGTCTGACCAGTTTCGAGACCTCCGGCAGCTTCTCGCGCGCTTTGCAGGAGGCGGGGCCCGAGGCCGCC
>CAIXBE010000025.1 GCA_903917595.1 uncultured Rhodobacterales bacterium | reverse complement strand
CTGGTCATGGCCGACCGGCTGCGGGTGGAACAGGTGATCATCAACCTGTTGCGCAACGCGCTGGACGCGACCAAGGACGTGGCTGATCCACAGATCGACCTTCTGTTGTCGGCAGGCGAAACCGCGACGCTGACGGTGCGCGACAACGGGCAGGGGATTGTCGATCTCGATAACCTGTTCGAGCCGTTCTACACCACCAAGAAACCGGGCGAGGGGGTCGGGCTTGGCCTTGCGATCTCGTCCGGGATCGTCACCGACCTTGGGGGCCGTCTGACCGCGCGCAATGGCGACGGCGGGGGGGCGGTCTTCGAGATGCAATTGCCGATACTTGGCAACAAACAGGAAGCAGCAGAATGATGAGGTCCAGATGGCGCGCGCAATGAAAGTCGCGATTGTTGACGACGAGGCCGACATGCGCCAGTCGATCAGCCAGTGGCTGGCCCTGTCGGGGTTCGACACCGAAACCTATGCTAGCGCCGAAGATGCGCTGAAGGTCATCGGCCCGGATTTTCAGGGCGTGGTGGTCAGCGACATCAAGATGCCCGGGATGGACGGCATGGCCTTCCTCAAGCGGCTGATGGGGCAGGATTCGGGGATTCCGGTGATCATGATCACCGGCCACGGCGACGTGCCGATGGCGGTCGAGGCGATGCGCGTCGGCGCCTTCGACTTTCTGGAAAAGCCGTTCAACCCCGACCGGATGACCGAACTTGCCAAGCGTGCCACCCAGGCGCGGCGGATGACGCTGGACAACCGGGCGCTCCGCAAGGAACTGGCGGACGGGTCCACCATCATCAAGAAACTGATCGGCACCTCGCCCGCGATGGACCGGTTGCGTGAGGATATTCTGGATCTGGGGCAGGCCGACAGCCACGTCCTGATCGACGGCGAAACCGGCACCGGCAAGACCCTTGTCGCCCATGCGCTGCAGGCCGTGGGGCCGCGCGCGTCGAAGAAATTCGTGGCGATTTCCTGTGCCGCCTGGAGCGAGGACCAGCTATCCGCCCGCGTCTTCGGCCCCACCGATGACGGCAGTCTGCCTTTGGTCGAGGAAGCCCGCGGCGGGACCCTGTGTCTTGAAGATATCGAGGCGATGCCGGGCGCGCTGCAGGCCCGGCTTTTGACCTTCATCAACGATCAGGGCATGCCGCCCGAAACCCGGATCATCGCGATCTGCAACCACCATGCGCCGGACACGACGCTGGAACAGCTTTTGCGACCCGATCTGTTCTACCGTCTGGGGGCGATGACCATCGTCCTGCCGCCGCTGCGGACACGGGGCGAGGATATCCTGCAGCTGTTCACCAAACTGTCGGAACAATTCGCCGACGAATACGGCTGCGACGCGCCGCAGGTCACCGCGCAAGAGGCAGCCCAGCTTTTGCAAGCGCCTTGGCCCGGCAACGTCCGGCAACTGGTGAACATCTCCGAACGTGCGGTCTTGCAGAACCGACGTGGGTCGGGGTCGATTGCGAGCCTTCTGATGGCAGAAAACGAGGCTTCGGGCCCGGCGCTGACCACCGAAGGCAAGCCCTTGAAGGACTATGTGGAATCCTTTGAACGGATGCTGATCGACAACACGATGCGCCGTCACAAGGGGTCGATTGTCGCGGTGATGGAAGAATTGTGCCTGCCGCGCCGCACCCTGAACGAGAAGATGGCCAAGTATGGGCTGTCGCGCGGAGATTATGTCTGACATCCGGGCGTACAAATCTTTTCGAAAAGATTTGCAAAATCCTTCGAAGGATTTTGGGTCCTCTCGCCCTGCCGGCCCAGGGACACTGCGTCCGGACCGGCAGGGCCCCCGCGAAATTCGCCATTGCCCTTGACCCGGCTTTGCCGCTAGGGTCACAGGAAGGCAGCTTTTCTGCCTCAGAAATTCTCTCCCCTTGTGCCGGACGCGCGTCAAGCGTGTCGCCCCTGGGGGGCCGGATCGACCGCAAGGTCGTGCACATTGCCTGTAAGTCCATGGATTTGCTGGCTTTCATAGGTGGGGGACCAACCGGTCCTTCAAATGTAACTGCGATGAGGCGTGTGGAATTATTGCGCACCGGAATGCTCTGCCCCTTCGGCAGCGGCTCAGCGCATGTGTTCGTCGCCCGCGCACAGACAAGCCGCCCTTTCCCGCAAGATGCCTCCTCTGGTCCGCCAGGGATGCTTTTGCGTGGTTGGGGCGCATTGGAACATCATGGCCAAGAAAATGCTTATCGATGCCACCCACCCGGAAGAAACCCGGGTGGTCGTGGTCGACGGAAACAAGGTTGAAGAGTTCGACTTCGAGACCCTGAACAAACGCCAGCTTGCCGGAAGTATCTACCTTGCCAAGGTGACGCGGGTTGAACCCTCGTTGCAGGCAGCGTTCGTGGAATACGGTGGCAACCGGCACGGGTTTCTGGCTTTCGCCGAAATCCACCCCGATTATTACCAGATCCCGGTAGCCGACCGTCAGGCGCTGATCGAGGAAGAGCGGGCAATGGCCCGTGCCGAGGAGGAAGAAGAAAACCGCCCCTCGCGCCGCCGCACCCCGCGCCCGGCCCCCAAGGCCGAGGTTGTGAAATCCGATGACATGGTGGCCGAAGGGCCTTCGGGCATGGATTTGGTCGATCTGGACGATGGCAATGCCGACGAGACCGGTCTGGT
>CAIXBE010000024.1 GCA_903917595.1 uncultured Rhodobacterales bacterium | reverse complement strand
TTCGTAGGTCGGGGCCTGCCCCGACTCTTTCGCGTCCACCCCGCGCGCCGAACGAATTGCGCTCCAAGGGAGTCGGGGTAGGCCCCGACCTACGCAATTCCCGTGTGAACCGCCCTTTGATCTCACTCATCCGCCCCGAAAAATCCGCATCCCCCTCCGGCAGGGTCCACACGCAATGCATGTGGTCCGGCAACACCACCCACGCATCAATCCCGAACGGCCGTTTCGCCCGCGTGACCGCCACCGCCTGCCGCAACACCTCCACATGCCGCACCAGCGTATCCGCCCCCCGGTCCACCAGATTGACTGTAAAAAACACCGATGCTCCGGGCAGTTTGGGGCGGATATAGCGCGACATGGCCGCATCCTGCCCCTGCCGTGGTTAACAAACCATTGCCTGCCTGCCGTTTCGGACTACCTTCGGTGCTACACGGGAGCCGCCCATGACCTTCACCCTCTACGCCACCACCGCCGTCATCTTTCTGATCCTCGACGCGATCATGCTGACGCTGGTGATGAAGCCCCTCTTCACCCGCCACATCGGCCCGTTGATGGCCGACCCGATCCGCATCGCTCCGGCGGCGGCGTTCTACCTCGCCTATGTTGCCGGGCTGGTCTATCTGGTGTCGCTGCCCGCGATCAGGACCGGGGCGCCGCTGGTCGTGCCGGCGCTCATCATCGGGTTGATGGCTTATGGCACCTACGAGTTCACCTCGTGGAGCATCATGCGCGACTGGCATTGGCAGATGGTGGCGACGGATGTTCTTTGGGGCGGGGCGCTGACCGCCGTTTCCGTCTGGGCCGGGGTGACGATCACCAAGGCGATCCACGGCTAAGCGTCTTGCGGCCCCCAAGGTCAGGGTTACCAAATCCTGAATGTCCGCAGTCAAGCCCTTGAAATTTCTGGGGTTGGTTTGACTGTCCACTGTGGACAGGCCGGTCAGACCAGCCGCGACACCTCGACCGCAGCCCGCACGAAATCCGCGAACAGCGGGTGGGGTGCGAAGGGTTTCGACTTCAATTCCGGGTGAAACTGGACGCCGATGAACCAGGGGTGATCCTTGACCTCGACGATCTCCGGCAGGCGGCCGTCGGGGGACATGCCGGAAAAGATCAGCCCGCATTTCTCCAGCCCCGCGATATATTGGGCGTCGACCTCATAGCGGTGGCGGTGGCGTTCTTCGATCACGGTGGACCCATAGATCCGCGCGACGGCCGAGCCTTCCTTGAGGTTGGCAGTATAGGCCCCCAGTCGCATCGTGCCGCCCTTGGCATCGTCGGCCTTGCGCCGGACGGTGTGGTTGCCCTGCACCCATTCCTTGAGGTGGTAGACGACCGGGGTAAAGCGGCGGGCACCCGCCTCGTGGTCGAACTCTTCGGACCCGGCGTCGGGGATACCGGCCAGATTGCGCGAGGCCTCGATCACCGCCATCTGCATGCCAAGGCAGATGCCAAGATAGGGGATCCTTTTCTCGCGGGCATAGCGGGCGGCCTTGATTTTGCCTTCTGTGCCACGCTCGCCGAACCCGCCGGGGACGAGGATCGCGTGGAAGTTTTCAAGATAGGGGGCGGGGTCTTCGCGTTCGAAGATCTCGGCGTCGATCCATTCGGCCTTGACCTTGGTACGGTTGGCCATGCCGCCGTGGGTCAGCGCCTCGGCGATGGATTTGTAGGCGTCCTCAAGCTGGGTGTATTTGCCGACAATGGCGACGCGGACCACGCCTTCGGGGTGGTTCAGGCGGTCCATCACGTCTTCCCAGCGGGTCAGGTTGGGCTTCGGCGCGGGCGAGATGCCGAAGGCGTCCAGCACCGCCTGATCAAGACCGGCGCGATGGTAGGCCAGTGGGGCCTCATAGATCGTCTTCAGGTCATAGGCCGGGATGACGTGGTCTTTGCGGACGTTGCAGAAAAGCGCGATCTTTTCCAGCTCGCGGTCGGGGATCGGGTGTTCGGACCGGCAGACCAGCACATCGGGGGCAAGGCCGATGGATTGCAGCTCCTTGACCGAATGTTGGGTGGGTTTGGTCTTCAACTCCCCGCTTGCCGCGAGGTAAGGCAGCAGCGTCAGGTGCATCAGGATCGACTGGCCGCGCGGGCGTTCGTGGATGAACTGGCGAATGGATTCAAAGAACGGCAGACCCTCGATGTCGCCGACCGTGCCGCCGATTTCGCACAGCATGAAATCGACCTCATCGTCGCCGATGCGCAGGAAGTCCTTGATTTCGTTGGTGACGTGGGGGATGACCTGAATGGTCTTGCCGAGGTAATCGCCCCGGCGTTCCTTTTCGAGAACGTTCGAGTAAATCCGACCCGACGAGATTGAATCGGTCTGCCGGGCGGAGACGCCGGTAAAGCGTTCGTAGTGGCCAAGATCGAGATCGGTCTCGGCGCCGTCGTCGGTGACGAACACTTCGCCATGTTCAAAGGGCGACATCGTGCCGGGATCGACGTTCAGATAGGGGTCCAGCTTGCGAAGGCGGACTGTGTAGCCGCGGGCCTGCAACAGCGCGCCAAGGGCAGCCGAGGCAAGGCCCTTGCCAAGCGAAGACACGACGCCGCCGGTGATAAAGATGTAACGCGCCATGGCTTTGGCCCCCGTGTTTATGGTGCGATTCTGCTTTGGTGGAATCGCAAGCTCACGGGAGTTGAGATATAGCGACAAACCAGCAGATAAGCAACGCTTGCCGCTAGATCATGCGGATAGGCGCGAAAAGGCTTCAAGCAGTTGTAGGATCAGGGCGCGGTTGCGGGCTCGGCGCCGTCAGCGGATGCCTCACCCTCGACCGGCTCATCCGCACGGGGCGGCGTGGCCGGGGCATCGGCTGGGGCTGGCGGGGTCAGGTCGCCGGTAAGCTCGGGGTTCGACGACCCGGCTGCGTCTTCGGCCGGGGCCACGGCTTCGCCGGTCAGGCTGTCGACAACCGAACCGCTGTCGCCACCGCGCGTGGCAAGGATCGTCAAGGTGATCGAGGTCAGGATGAACGCAACCGCAAAGATCCAAGTCAGCTTGGTCAGGGCCGTTGCCGTCCCGCGCGCCGAAATCGCACCACCGCCGCCGCCGCCCATGCCAAGCCCGCCGCCTTCGGAGCGCTGCAAAAGCACCACGCCGATCAACAGGAGTGCAAGGATGAGGTGGATCGAGAGAACGACGTTTTCCATGGATCTTCCGGTAAGGTGACGCGCCTATCTAGGCGGAAGGTGAAAGCGGCGCAAGGGCCGAGGAAGGGCCTCCGGCGGGAGTATTTGGGAAAAGAGCAATTTGTGACGCAAGGCAGGGCGCTCAGGCCGCGCCTTCATGCACGGCGGATAGTTTGTTGCCGTCGGGGTCGCGGACGTAAGCCGCATAAAAGGCCGGGCCATAGGGGCGCAGGCCGGGGGCGCCTTCGTCAGTGCCGCCAGCGGCCAGGGCTGCGGCGTGGAAATCCTGCACCGCCTGTTGGCTGGTGGCGACCAGGGCCAGCATAGAGCCGTTGCCGATGCTGGCGGGCTTGCCGTCATAGGGCTGGGTGACCCAGATCCGCGTGCGGTGGTCGGAAGGCAGGCCATAGCCGACCTCGGCGTCTTCGGTCGCGCGGCGGATCAGGCCCAAGGGCGCAAGGGCCGCGTCGTAAAACCGCGCGGCGCGGGCGACGTCATTGGTGCCAAGGGTGATGTAAAGCATGGTATCAATCACTGACTTCATCCGTGGTTTGCTGGCCGGAAAGCCGTTGCCGCAGAATCGACCAGGACATTCCGACGCCAAGGATCAGCGACAAGCCGAGGATGCAAAGCCAGATGTTCAGCGCCGAGTTTCCAAGGCC
>CAIXBE010000023.1 GCA_903917595.1 uncultured Rhodobacterales bacterium | reverse complement strand
CTGGTGCCAATGGATGCCCGGATTTTCCGGCTGGAAGACGGGCTTGATGGGATCGTCGCCTATCTTGACGGGCTTGCCGGGAACACCGACGGCCCGCGCCAGATCGCGCCAAAGAACGTCGGCACCTGGCGCGGCAACGATACCGATCCGGTGCTGACGGACAAGGTTCTGGCGCTGGTCGCACAGGTTTATGCCGAAGATTTCGCCCGGTTCGGCTATGACGCCCCGGCGACGGCCAGTGTTGCGCAGGCCCTGCCCGACCTGCCCGCGCTGGCGGCCACCGGCAAGCTGCCGGCAGTCGTTCGCAGGCCCTTGCTGGTCCGCATTTACCGCAAGCTTCGGATAAGGGTGGATCAAGCATGACCGCCCTGCCCGGCGCTAACTTACACCTTTTTGCCACAATACCCGGGCACCGCCCGCTGGAGGTAACCCCATGACCGACCAATCGCCCACCGCCGCCTTTACCGCGTCGTCCTTCCTTGACGGGGCCAATGCTGATTATGTCGATCAGCTGGCCGCGCGCCATGCCGCCGATCCCAACAGCGTTGACCCCCAGTGGGCCGAATTCTTCCGCGCCCTTGGCGACAGCGAGCTTGACGCCAAGCGCGCCGCCCAAGGCCCCAGTTGGGCCCGCACAGACTGGCCGCCGCAGCCAGTGGATGACCTGACCGCCGCGCTGACGGGTGAATGGGCTGCCCCGCCGCCTGCGAAAGAGGCCAAGGCCGCCGGTGCCAAGATTGCCGCCAAGGCGACCGAGGCCGGGGTGTCGCTTTCGGATGCGCAGCTGCAGCGCGCAGTTCTGGACAGCATCCGGGCGCTGATGATCATACGCGCCCACCGGATCCGGGGGCATCTGGCTGCCGATCTTGACCCCTTGGGCATGGCGCCGAAAGGCAACCACCCGGAACTTGACCCTGCGTCTTACGGCTTTGCCGAGGCTGACATGGACCGGCCGATTTTCATCGACAAGGTTCTGGGGCTGGAAACCGCGTCGATGCGGCAGATCATTGACATCCTGAAACGCACCTATTGCGGCACTTTCGCGCTGCAATACATGCACATTTCAGATCCCGAACAGGCCAGCTGGCTGAAGGAACGGATCGAAGGCTATGGCAAAGAGATTCAGTTCACCCGCGAAGGCCGCCGCGCGATCCTGAACAAGCTGGTCGAGGCCGAGGGCTATGAAAAGTTCCTTCATGTCAAATACATGGGCACCAAGCGCTTTGGTCTGGACGGTGGCGAGGCGCTGATCCCCGCGATGGAGGCGATCATCAAGCGCGGCGGCGCGCTTGGCGTTAAAGACATCATCGTCGGCATGCCGCACCGGGGCCGGTTGTCGGTTCTGGCAAACGTTATGCAGAAACCCTACCGCGCGATTTTCCACGAATTTCAGGGCGGTTCCTACAAGCCCGAGGATGTGGATGGTTCCGGTGACGTCAAGTATCACCTTGGCGCCTCGTCGGACCGCGAATTTGATGGCAACAAGGTTCACCTGTCCCTGACCGCCAACCCATCGCACCTTGAAGCCGTCAACCCGGTGGTGCTCGGCAAGGTCCGCGCCAAGCAGGACCAGCTGAACGACACCGCCGACCGCATCGCCAGCCTGCCGATCCTGCTGCATGGGGATGCGGCTTTTGCGGGGCAGGGCGTCGTGGCCGAATGTCTGCAACTTTCGGGCATCAAGGGCCACCGGACCGGGGGCTGCATCCATATCATCGTCAACAACCAGATCGGCTTTACCACCGCCCCGGCCTTCAGCCGCACCTCGCCCTATCCCACGGACATCGCGCTGATGGTCGAAGCGCCGATTTTCCACGTCAACGGTGACGACCCCGAAGCCGTGGTTCATGCCGCCAAGGTCGCGATCGAATACCGCCAGAAGTTCCACAAGGACGTGGTCCTCGACATCTTCTGCTACCGCCGCTTCGGTCACAACGAAGGCGATGAGCCGATGTTCACCAACCCGGCGATGTACACCCGGATCAGGAAGCAAAAGACCACGCTCCAGCTTTATACCGAGCGTCTGGTCAAGGATGGCCTGATCCCCGAGGGTGAGATCGAGGACATGAAGGCCGCCTTTCAGGCCCGCCTGAATGAGGAGTTCGAGGCTGGCAAGGCATTCCTGCCAAACAAGGCCGACTGGCTGGATGGCCGCTGGAAGAACCTTGAGACCAAGGACCTCAACAACTACCAGCGCGGCGAAACCTGGATCAAGGCCGACACCTTCGCCGAGATTGGCGCCGCCCTGACCCGCGTGCCACAAGGGTTCGAAATCCACAAGACTGTGGCCCGCCAGCTGGAATCCAAGGCGAAAATGTTCGAAACCGGCAAGGGCATCGATTGGTCCACCGCCGAAGCTCTGGCCTTTGGCTCGCTTCAGACCGAAGGTTTCGCGGTGCGTCTGTCGGGACAGGACTGCACCCGCGGCACGTTCAGCCAGCGCCATTCGGCTTTCGTCGACCAGAACACTGAAGAACGCCACTACCCCCTGAACCACATCCGTCCGGGCCAGGCCCGGTATGAGGTGATTGACAGCATGCTGTCGGAATATGCCGTGCTTGGCTTCGAATATGGCTATTCCCTTGCCGAACCGAACGCCCTGACCCTGTGGGAGGCACAGTTCGGCGACTTCGCCAATGGCGCGCAGATCATGATCGACCAGTTCATCAACTCGGGCGAGAGTAAATGGCTGCGGATGTCGGGCCTCGTGATGCTGCTGCCGCACGGGTATGAGGGTCAGGGGCCAGAGCATTCCTCGGCCCGTCTGGAACGCTTTCTGCAGCTTTCGGCCGAAGACAACTGGATCGTCGCCAACTGTACGACGCCAGCCAACTATTTCCACATCCTGCGTCGTCAGCTGCACCGCACCTATCGCAAACCGCTGATCATGATGACGCCAAAGTCGCTGCTGCGGCATCCGATGTGCATCTCGACGGCCGCAGATTTCACCGATGGGTCGACCTTCCACCGCGTCCTTTGGGATGATGCGCAGAAGGGGAACTCGACGGCAAAGCTGAAGGCGGACGACAAGATCAAGCGCGTGGTCCTGTGTTCCGGCAAGGTCTACTACGACCTTCTGGCCGAACGCGACGCGCAGGGGCTGGAGGATGTCTATCTGCTGCGTCTCGAACAGCTTTACCCGACCCCGACGATCTCGCTGACGCAAGAACTGTCGCGCTTTGCCAAGGCCGATTTCATCTGGTGCCAGGAGGAACCCAAGAACCAGGGCGCCTGGTCCTTCATCGAGCCGGAAATCGAGGTCATCCTCACCAAGGCGCGCGGCAAAGCCACCCGGATGTCCTATGCGGGCCGCAAGGCCAGCGCCTCGCCCGCCACCGGCCTCGCCTCGCGCCACAAATATGAACAGCAACAACTCGTCGCCCAGGCCCTTGGCCTTTGACCTGCAGACCGGAGACAGACAAATGACTGACGTAATGGTGCCCGCCCTTGGCGAATCCGTGTCCGAGGCAACCGTATCGACCTGGTTCAAAAAACCCGGCGACATGGTCAAGCAGGACGAAATGCTGTGCGAACTGGAAACCGACAAGGTGTCGGTCGAGGTGCCCAGCCCGGTTACCGGCGTGCTGTCGGAAATCCTTGCCCCCGAAGGCGCGACCGTGGCCGCCAATGCGCGGCTGGCGATTGTCACCGAAGGAGCCACTGCCGCCGCCCCCGCCGCCAAGGCAGCCCCCGCCGCAACTCCTGCCGCCGCCCCGGTTGTTGCCCCCGCCAAGGCCACCGAAGACGCGCCGTCCGCCAAAAAGGCGATGGCCGAGGCTGGCCTTGCCCCCGACGCGGTGCAGGGCACCGGCCGCGATGGCCGGATCATGAAGGAAGACGTGGCCCGCACGGTGGCTGGTGCCGCAGGTGCCGCAGCAGCAGCAGCGGCCCCCGCACCTGCCCCCGCCGCCATCCCCCGCGCGCCGGTCCCTGCGGATGATGCGGCCCGCGAAGAGCGCGTCAAGATGACCCGCCTCCGCGCCACCATCGCCCGCCGCCTGAAAGACGCACAAAACACCGCCGCGATGCTGACGACCTACAACGAGGTCGACATGTCCGGGATCATGGGATTGCGCAACGAATACAAGGACGCGTTCGAGAAAAAGCACGGCGTCAAGCTTGGCTTCATGTCCTTCTTCGTCAAGGCCTGCACCCATGCGCTGAAGGAAGTGCCCGAGGTCAACGCCGAAATCGACGGTCAGGACGTGGTCTACAAGAACTACGTCCACATGGGCGTCGCCGTCGGCACCCCCTCGGGCCTTGTGGTCCCGGTGGTGCGCGACGCCGACCAGATGGGCTTTGCCGCGATCGAGAAAAAGATCTCCGAACTCG
>CAIXBE010000022.1 GCA_903917595.1 uncultured Rhodobacterales bacterium | reverse complement strand
TGCCCGTCGCTTCTGGACCGAAACCAGCGCCGTTCCGGTGGACGGCGGCTTTACAGTCCATCTGGACGCCCGCCCGGTCCGCACGCCGCTGAAAGCGCCGCTGGTGGTGCCGACCTTTGCGCTGGCGCAGGCGATTGCCGCTGAATGGCAGGCGCAGGGGGCCAAGGTGAACCCCGAGACGATGCCCTTCACCCGCACCGCGAATTCGGCCATCGACAAGGTCGCACCGCAGCATGCGGCGGTCGCGGCGATGTTGGCCGAATATGGCGGCAGCGATCTTCTGTGCTACCGCGCCGAAGGCCCGGAGGATCTGATCGGGCGTCAGGCCGCCGCCTGGGACCCGGTTCTGCAGTGGGCGAAAGACATGCTGGATGCGCCGCTGGTGGTGACGCCTGGCGTCATGCATGTCGACCAACCCACGGCCAGCCTTGCCAAGCTTCGTCAGGCGGTCGATGCGCAGGACCCGTTCCGGCTTTCGGCCTTTCACGACCTTGTCGCCATCTCGGGTTCGCTGGTTCTGGCCCTTGCCGTCACCCGACGTACCTTGACCGCCGAAGCGGCCTGGGACCTGTCGCGGATTGACGAATCCTGGCAGATCGCGCTTTGGGGCGAAGATGAAGAGGCCGCCGAAGTCACGGCTCTGAAACGGAGGGCTTTCCTGCAAGCCGACCGATTCTATGGATTGTGCGGGTAACAAGTTGCCCGGAAACCTGTAAGGGTGGCGGGACGTAGCCATTCGCCCCGCATAACTACCAGAACACAAGCGATTTTCCTGTTTGTGACAAGACCGCTTGACCAACCAAACCGCTTTAGCCAAAACTGCCCGACAGTAAGAGAGGCTTATCTCTTGCAGACTTCACCGGCGCGGACCCTTCGCGCTGCACAAAAAACGCGGCCCGCAAAGGGTCGCTTACTCAGGAAGAGGTAAGAATGAAAAAATCCGTATTTTTCGGCGCGCTCGCGGCCACGACGCTGGTGTCGGGTCTGGCGATGGCCGGCACCCTTGACGACGTTAAGGCGCGCGGCGAGCTGATCTGTGGCTCGAACACCGGCCTGACCGGTTTCGGCGCCCCGGATGCGTCCGGCAACTGGTCCGGCTTTGACGTTGACCTGTGCCGTGCACTTGCGGCGGCCATTCTGGGCGATGCGTCCAAGGTCAAGTTTGTCCCCACTACTGGCGAAACCCGCTTTACCGCGCTGCAGTCGGGCGAAGTCGACCTTCTGGTCCGCAACTCGACCTGGACCGCGTCGCGCGACAGCGAACTGGCGCTCGATTTCGTGGCCGTCAACTACTACGACGGTCAGGGCTTCATGGTGAACAAGGCGCTTGGCGTTTCGTCCGCCAAGGAGCTTGATGGCGCCACTGTCTGCATCCAGACCGGCACCACGACCGAACTGAACCTTGCCGACTTCTTCAAGGAAAACAACATCAGCTATCAGCCGGTCAACGTGGCCGACGATGCCGAAGCCCAGCGCCAGTACACTGCCGGCGCCTGCGATGCGTTCACCACTGACGCCTCGGGTCTGGCTGCCACCCGCGCAACCCTGCCGGATGCCGAAAACCATGTTATCCTGCCGGAGATCATCTCGAAAGAGCCGCTTGGCCCGGTCGTCCGCAACGGTGACTCGGCTTGGGGCGACGTGGTCCGCTGGACCTACTACGCGCTGTTGATCGCTGAAGAAAAAGGCATCACCGCGGCCAACGTCGAAGAAGTCGCAACCTCGACCGCTGACGAAGAAGTCAAGCGCCTCCTGGGTGTCTCTGGCGAGATGGGGGCCAAGTTCGGCCTTGATAACGCGGCCTTCAAGAACGCGATTCTTGCGGTCGGCAACTATGGCGAGATCTTCTCGCGCAACATCGGCGAGGGGACCTCGATCAACCTCGCCCGTGGTCTGAACGCGCTTTGGACCCAGGGTGGTCTGCAGTACGCTCCGCCCTTCCGGTAGGACAGGGCATTCCGGGGGCACCGTCGCGTGCCCCCGGTCTTCTTTCCGACAATAGACTTTGGGCCCGGACCGCGCGCGCAGCGATGTGCGAACGGTCCTGACGCCACCGAAACATCGGGGTTGCCCAAGGGGAAGAAAACAGGGGGAATGCCATGACAATGGCCATTGACGCGCCGAGGCAGGGTTTTCGGCTTTCGATGCTTATCTTCGACACGCGCTACCGGTCCTACACCATTCAGGCCGTGGTGCTGGCGCTGTTCGTGATCGCGATTGGCTGGCTGGGCTACAACCTCGACCAGAACCTGTCCGACCGCGGCAAAGAGCTGTCGTTCCGCTTCCTTTGGCAACGCGCGGGCTATGACATCCCGCAGACGCTGATCCCCTATACCAATGACAGCGTGCACTTTCGCGCGCTTCTGGTCGGCCTGACCAACACCCTTGTTGTCGCCTTCATCGGCTGCATCTGCGCCACGATCCTTGGCGTGTTTGTCGGCGTCCTTCGCCTGTCGAACAACTGGCTGGTGGCGCGCTTGATGACCGTCTACGTCGAGATGTTCCGCAATGTGCCCCTCCTCCTTTGGGTGCTGCTGTCCTACGTCGTCCTGACCGAAACGATGCCCGCCCCCAAGGACTTCAAGGTCACCGACGAAATGACCGCCGCAGGCGAAGCACCGGCAGCCTCGATGTCGTTCTTCGACACTGTCGCAGTGACGAACCGCGGCACCAACGTCCCCGCCCCACTGCTGGAACGTGGCTTGGGGTCGATCGACCTTGGCTTCATGTCGCTGAACCTGACCTTTCTGGCCTTTGTCGCAGTGATCGGCGGGTCGATCTATGCCAACAACCGCATCGTGTCCGACGCCCGCAGGCGGCAAGAAACGACCGGTGACCGCCCGGTGACCTGGTGGAAATCGCTGCTGATCCTGTTCGGGCCGATTGCGGTGATGCTGGTGGCTCTGGGCCTGCATTGGGAAACCCCCGTCCTCAAGGGCTTCAACTTCCAAGGCGGGATGTTTATCGCCCACGCTTTTACCGCGCTTCTGGTCGCCCTGACCCTCTATACCGCCGCCTTCATCGCCGAGATCGTCCGCGCCGGCATTCAGGCGATCAACCGTGGCCAGTCCGAGGCTGCTTTTGCCCTTGGCCTTCGTCCCGGACGCACTATGAGCCTGGTGGTCCTGCCACAAGCCCTGCGCGTCATCATCCCGCCCTTGATCAGCCAGTTCCTTAACCTGACCAAGAACACCTCGCTCGGGGCGGTGATCAGCTACAGCGACATTTCCGGGACGCTGGGGGGCATCACCCGAAACCAGACGGGCCGCGAGATCGAGTGCGTGTTCCTGATGATGCTCGTCTATCTGTCGATCAGCCTGACCATCTCGATGGGCATGAACTACTACAACCGCTCCACTCAGCTGAAGGCGCGTTGATATGGCACAAAGTTTCAACCGCACCGAAATGCTTCCCGCCCTGCCGCCACCGATTTCGCAGCGCGGCGCGGTGAAATGGATGAACGAGAACCTGCTTTCGTCCCCGCTGAACATCTTCCTAACCGTTGTCGGTTTTGCCGCCATTGTCTTGATCATCGTATCCGCCTTCCCCTGGTGGGCTAATTCCGTCTGGAATGCCGGGTCACTAAAGGAGTGCCGCGACATCGTCACCGCCTCTGCGGGCGAAGGCGCATCGGGGGCCTGCTGGGCCTATCTGCGAGTCTGGTGGGGGGCCGTCATCTTCGGCCACCAATACCCTGTCGATGAACGCTGGCGGCCAATCCTTACCTTCGGCCTGCTTTTTGTGGCACTGGCACCCGTGCTCTTTGCCGGCCAAAAGCGCAGTCTCCTTATCATCCTTGGAGCAGTGGCCGCCTATTCGCTACTGACGCTCAGCCTCGCCGCGGCTCCGGCCGTTCCTTTCGTGCTGGCCCTGCTCGGCATTGCAGCCCTGCTGGTCCTGTCGCAAGTGCAGCCGGCGAAGCTCCTGTGGTTCACCCTTGCCTTCCCGCCGCTGTGCTTCTGGCTACTCTGGGGCGGATCGATCTGGACACCGATTGTCGCCATGGCGGGCTTTGCGGTGCTCTATTTTGTGTTCCGCGCGGCTTCGCCCGTCATCGGCCTTGCCCCCGCCGCTGGCGCAGGCCTGGTCGCGGCAGTGCTTTGGTGGCTTTTCGCCCAAGGCCCGATTGTCGAGAATCTCGACGCCATCTTGCGCGTCGAACTGCTCTTCGTCCCTTCCGACGAATTTGGCGGCTTTCTTCTCTCTACCGTAATCGGCATCACCGGCATCACCTTCTCACTGCCAATCGGCATCCTCCTTGCCCTTGGCCGCCAGTCCGACATGCCCATCGTCAAGATGCTCTGCGTCATTTTCATCGAGGCGATCCGCGGCGTCCCCCTGATTACGCTTCTCTTCGTCGCGGCCTTCGTGCTTGGCTTCTTCCTGCCACCCAACTCGAACTTCGACCTTCTCCTGCGGGTGCTTATCCTAGTCACCGTCTTCTCTGCCGCCTATCTGGCCGAGGTGTTGCGGGGCAGCCTTGCCGCTCTGCCACGCGGGCAATACGAGGCTGCTGATGCGCTGGGTCTGGATTACTGGCGGGCGCAAAGGCTGATAATCCTGCCGCAGGCGCTGAAGATCTCGATCCCGGCGATCGTCTCGTCCTTCATCGGGCTTTTCAAAGACACCACGTTGGTCACCATCGTGGCCCTGTATGAACCCCTGAAGGGGATCACTGGACTCGTCCGTGCTGACGTCAACTGGAAGGGCATCTACTGGGAGCCCTACATCTTCGTTGGCACCATCTTCTTTGTCTTCTGCTTCGGCATGTCGCGGTATTCCAAATACCTCGAAGGCAAGCTCAAGACCGATCACCGTTAAGGGACATATCATGGCAGAAGCAGCGAAAATGCAGGTCTTGGACGAAGTCGCGATCCAGATCACCGCGATGAACAAGTGGTACGGGTCTTTCCACGTCTTGCGCGACATCAACCTGACGGTGAACCGGGGCGAGCGGATCGTCGTCTGCGGGCCGTCGGGGTCGGGCAAATCGACGCTGATCCGCTGCGTAAACCGGCTGGAGGAACACCAGCAGGGCCAGATCATCGTCGACGGGACCGAATTGACCAATGACC
>CAIXBE010000021.1 GCA_903917595.1 uncultured Rhodobacterales bacterium | reverse complement strand
GAGATCGCCTTCAGCTTTTCGGACAGCTCGATCACGCCGTCATGCGACTTGCTAGAAAACGTGTGGGCAAATGACAGCTTGCGCAGCGCCGCTGCACCCGCCTCGGCGAGTTCTTCGTTGCCATAGCCCAGCGAGGCGCACCAAAGCCCGGCGACCCCTTCGATATAGGGTTTGCCCCGGTCGTCATATACATGGATGCCCTGCGCTTCGTTAAAGATCTGCGGACCGGTTTCGCGGTGCTTGACCAGATTGGTATAGGGATGCAGGACGGTTTCGACGTCGCGCATGGCCATGTTGGACAACGGTATCATGGCGTCACCCGGCGAGGGCTGCAACGGTTATTGCACATAATGCTGCTCCATCTGGTCGGCCTGAAACACGCCTTTGCTGGTGACGATAGAGGTCACCAGATGCGGCGGCGTGATGTCGAAAGCGGGATACCAGCCATGGGCCAAAGGGCTGGCGGTGCGGTGGCCCAGACAGTGCAGGCTTTCGTTCGGATCGCGGTCCTCCATCGGCACATCTTGCGGGCCGGGGGCCTTGCGGTCGGGGTCCTGAACCATCGCGGCAAAGGGAATGCCGTAGGCATGGGCCGCCAGCGCCAGTTGCAGCGTGCCAACCTTGTTGACGACATGGCCCGACATGGTCACCCGGTCCGCCGCCGTCATCAGGCGCGAGACGCGGCCCCGATCCATGGCCCAGGCGCCCATGTTGTCGGTGATGACGGTGACATCGATACCCATCTCGGCGATGCTGTGCGCGGTCAGCCTGCTGCCTTGCAGATAGGGCCGGGTTTCGGTGCAGATCACCTTGATCCGCTTGCCCGCGCGCAGGGCCGCCGCCAGAGGTTCGATGATTGCGCATTCGCCCCAGCAATGGGTCAGCACCGTGTCGCCGTCCTGGATCAGCGTCGCAGCATGTTCGCCAAGCTGGCGCGAACGCGCGCGGCTGATTTCCCAGACGGCGTACATGGCGGTTTCCATGCCGGCGGCAAAGTCGGCATCGGCCATGCGGCTTTCGGCTTCGGCCATCATCGCGCCGACGCCATTGGCAATCAGGTTGTTGGTGTGGCGGGTGGCAATCAACCGTGAGGCCGCCGCCTGCATCATGTCGCGCCGCGCCTGCGGGCCCAAGCCTTGGGCCATACGCGCCGCAAGGACCATGCCGGCACTGGCGGCATAGAATGGGCCACCGCTTTGGGTGACCATCTGTTCGATGGCGCGAGCGACGTCTTCGACTGTCTGGCAGTCGACGAACAGGGTTTGAAAGGGAAAGACGCGGCGATCCAGGATCCGCACGCGATCCGCCTCCAGAAGGACGCTTTGGTGCGTCAGGGTCGGCATTTCAAATTTCGGGGCGTTCACGTTCTGCCTCCTCAATGAGCGCCGAAGTCGGGGCGTTACGCAGGACGGGCGGCTTTGACCCGGCTGATCGCTGACCTTCCAAGGGCCGCAATGGTGCAAGTGTTGCACGAGAGTAGCGTTGCTGATACTGCTTATTGAATGACATATTGTTGCCGTTTCGGCATCACACATCGAGGGGCCGCGATTGGAAAGGATGAAGGTCGAGCTTTCGCCGACACGCGTCGCGCAGGCGATCTATTCGCGGTCGCTGATCTATTTCGCGTCGGTGGCAGAGACCGGATCGATCCGCGAATCCTCACGTCAGTTAAACGTCGCCGCCTCGGCAGTCAGCCGACAGATCGCGCAATTGCAGGACCGTCTGGGTATCAAGCTGTTCGACAATCTGGGCCACTCGTTGCGGTTGGCGCCGGCCGGCGAGGAACTGCTGCAATACTACCGGTCGATCGTCGGCGAGTTGGGGACAACCGTCGATTCCATCAGCGCGCTGCATGGGCATCGCACCGGCACGGTGCGCATTGCGACGGTGGACAGTTTTGCCACCACCTTTCTGGCCCGGCTGATCACCGAGTATTCGGCGCTTTATCCGTCGGTTCAAATCGCACTGTCGGTGCTGTCGCTGCCTGAACTGGCAGCGCAGGTTCTGGATGGCAGCGCCGATATCGGGTTCACCTTCAACCTGCGGTCCCGCGAGGCCTTTGACGTCTTGTTCGAAACGGATTGCCCGATGGGGATCGTCGTGGCCGAAAACCATCCCTTGGCCGCCAAATCGGTGGTGACCTATGAGGACTGCATCACCTATCCCATCGGCCTGCTGCGGCCGGGCACGCCGATCCGCGCGGTTCTGGAACAGGCGGCAATGCGAGCCGGGCTGGCCTGGCCAAAATATGTCGAGGCAACCTCGATGCGGTTTCTGGAGGATCTGGCCCGGCTTGGGCGGATCGTGACCTTCCAGCCGCGATATCCCTTCATGCCCAACCGCCAGACCGGGCCGCTGGTGTTTCGCCCGATTGTCGATGGGCCGCGTGACAGCGATACTTTCGTGATGGTCGTTGACCGACGCCTGAACCTGCAACCCGCGCCGGCAGAATTTGCCCGTTTCGCCGCCCGTTTCCTGGCCGACCTGCCAGAGGTTGCCGACTGATCGTCCTATGCCTGCTCTGTCGGAGGTCTTTGCTGGCCATAGTTGCGAAACCGGGCCAAAACCTCGGCGATCTGATCGGCGCTTAACACCGGGGGTTCGCCCATTGGCAGGCATTTGAGGTAGAGTGCTGCCAGTTCCTCGACTGTCTCGGCCAGTTTCAGCGCACCTGCCAGGCTGGCATGCGCCGCGATCATCCCGTGATGGGCCAGAAGGCAAGCCCGACGCCCCATCAGCGCAGTGATCGCCAGATCGGCCAGCGCCTGCGTGCCAAAGGTCGCATAGGGCGCGCAGCGGATGTCTTCCCCCCCGGCGGAGGCGATCAGGTAGTGGATCGGCGGGATGTCGCGGCCCATAGTGGAAACCGCTGTCGCGTTCAGAGAATGGGTATGGACCACCGCGTTCAGATCGTCGCGCGTCCGCAGGATGTCGGCGTGGAACCGCCATTCGCTGGACGGCAAGACCGGGCCATCAAATCCGCCATCCCAGCGCATCGCCACAACCTGATCGGGGCGCAGATCCTCATAAGGGATCCCGGTGGGCGAGATCAGGAAGCCTTGGCCCCACCGGACACTGATGTTGCCTGAGGTGCCCTTGGACAGACCCTTGGCCTGCATGTCGAGGCAGGTCTGAACCAACAACCGGCGCAGTTCGGCTTCTTGATCGGTCATCTTGCCCGTTCCTCTTTCATCGGTGCTGATTATGCGGTCGCGACAAGACCGGCAAGATCAGCGGCCCTGCCCTGCAAAGACCGTCAGGATTTTCAGGATCCGCGCAAGTGCGGCTGTCCGCGTTGTTACCAGTTCGGCACGGCTGATCTCGAATCTGCTGTCGCCGATGCCCGCCGCGTGGTTCACGATCGGGCATATAGCGGCATAGGCAATGCCCAACTCGCGCGCCAACGCAGCTTCAGGCATGCCGGTCTGGCCGACCAGATCGCAGCCATCCCGCGCCAGCTTTGCCACCTCGGCCGCGGTCTCCAGCCTTGGCCCGTTGCAGCAGCCATAGCAGCCACCGTCGGCGATGCTTTCCCCGGCAAGCTGCGCCGCCGCCAGTATGCGCCGGCGCAGGGCGTCCGAGTAGGGCTGAGTGAAATCGACGTGGCGGACCGGCTTGCCATCCGTCCCATCGTGATAGGTGCCGATCCGGCCATGGGAATAGTCGATGATCTGATCGGGCAAGACCAGCACGCCAGGCCCGAAATCGCCCCTTATGCCGCCGCAGGTCGCGATGGACACCACCTGCGTCACGCCCAGTTCCTGCAAGGCCCAAAGGTTGGCCCGGTAGTTGATCTTGTGCGGTGCCAGCGCATGCGGATCGCCGTGGCGCGGCAGAAAGGCGATCTCGCGGCCACCGATCAAACCAATCGAGACAGCGCTGGAAGGATCGCCGTAAGGCGTGGTCAGCTTTTCCGTTCGGACCGATGTCAGGTTCGGCAGGCTGGTGATATGGGTGCCACCGATCACTGCGTCCATCTCGAACCTCCTGTTCGCCCTTGCAGCATGATTCGGCCAAGCGCCTTTTGCGGGCTTTGACGTCACTTGCCAGCCAGCATAGGCCCGCCCAGTCGTTGCCGACAGCGCTGATTTCATCACATGACGTTGCTGAAATCAGAACGATATACACGGTTTGGCGGGTTTTCGGGCCGTTCTAAGGGAAAACCGCCCAAGTTATTCGAAACAGGCCGGATTGCCCGTCCG
>CAIXBE010000020.1 GCA_903917595.1 uncultured Rhodobacterales bacterium | reverse complement strand
CTGAACCGGATGGCGCGCAGGTTGTCGGTGCGCCGGTCGGTCCGGGTGGCATTCGGGGCCTGCGGGCTGACGATGCTGTTGGCAGGATTGCTTGCGTTCCTGCCTTGGGCCACGGTCGCGATGTGCATGGTGGCGTCGATCTTTCTGGTGACGCTGGATGTGGTGGGAGGCCTACCGTTCCTGATGTCGGTCAAACCCTCCGAGCGGACCGAGATGTCGGCGGTATACTCCAGCTTTCGCGATGTGTCGGGCATACTGACACCGGGTGCTGCCTGGCTGGTGCTGTTTGTGGCACCCCTGCCGGGGATTTTTGTCGCCTCGGGAATCGGGCTGCTGGCGGCATGGACGGTTGCAGGACGACTGCACCCCCGGCTGGGCGCGCTGCGCCCGTCGCGGGGCGGGGCGTAAGGGGTGCTGCCGCAGGTGGTGGCTGACACCATCGGCCAGTATCGGTTTGTCGCGCTTGATGTCGAAACAGCGTCAAGCGCTGCGCAGTCGATCTGTCAGGTCGGGCTGGCTTGTGTCGACCACTTCGGACGGATCGACACGTTCAGCCTGCTGGTCAACCCGCGGTGTGCCTATTCGACATTCAATACCCAACTGCACGGGATCGACGCGCGGATGACGGCGGGTGCCCCGGATTTCTCCGAGGTACTGGCCAGCCTTTTGCCGCTGATGCAGGGGCAACCCATCGTCCAGCATTCGACCTTCGACCAGCGGGCGGTGAACGCTGCCGCCCGGCACTATGGTTTGGACGAGCCGCCCTTTTCCTGGGTCAATTCGGTCACCATCGCCCGCAAGGCCTGGCCTGAATGGCTGGGGCACGGCGGGCACGGGCTGGGGCATCTGAAAAAGCAACTGGCGCTGGAGTTTCAGCATCATGATGCAGGCGAAGATGCCCGTGCCGCCGCACAGGTGGTGCTACTGGCCGAAGAAAGGCTGGGCCGGTCGCTGGTGGAGCCTTTGGTCTCGAAGGCCAAAGTGATCAGTCCAGCAACCGCCGCGCAATGACCGTGGCCTGAATTTCGGCCGCCCCTTCGAAGATGTTCAGGATGCGGGCGTCGCACAGGATGCGGCTGATCCGGTATTCCAGCGCAAAGCCGTTGCCGCCGTGGACCTGCAGCGCGTTGTCCGCCGAAGACCATGCCACGCGCGCGCCCAAAAGCTTGGCCATCCCGGCCTCAAGATCACAGCGTTTGCCGTGATCTTTCTGCCATGCGCTGAAATAGGTCAGTTGCCGGGCAATCATGATCTCGACCGCCATCAGCGCCAGTTTGCCAGCGATGCGGGGAAAGTCGATCAGGGATTTGCCAAACTGCTTGCGGTCTTCGGCATATTGCATGCCCACCTCAAGCGCCGATTGCGCGACGCCAATGGCCCGCGCGCCGGTCTGGATGCGGGCGCTCTCAAACGTCTGCATCAACTGCTTGAAGCCTTGCCCCTCGACCCCGCCCAGCAGGTTTTCGCCCTTCACATGGAAGTCGTCGAAGTTGACGGTGTATTCCTTCATGCCCCGGTAACCCAGAACCTCGATCTCGCCACCTGACAGGCCTTGGTCGACAAAGGGGGTCTCGTCGGTGCCGGGGGTCTTTTCGGCCAGGAACATCGACAGCCCGCGATAGTCGCTGGTGCCTTCGACGCTGCGCGCCAGAACCGTCATCACATGGGTCCGTGCTGCGTGGGTGATCCAGGTCTTGTTGCCGGTCAGGGTCCAACCGTCACCGTCCTTCCGCGCCCGTGTCCGCAACGACCCAAGGTCCGACCCGGTATTCGGTTCGGTGAAAACAGCCGTTGGCAGGATCGCCCCCGAGGCTAGCCCCGGCAACCATTGCGCCTTTTGCGCGTCGGTGCCGCCGCACAGGATCAGTTCCGCCGCGATCTCAGAGCGGGTGCCAAGGCTGCCGACCCCGATATAGCCGCGCGACAGTTCTTCGCTGACCACGACCATTGACGCTTTCGACAAGCCGAAACCGCCGAACTCCTCTGGGATGGTCAGGCCGAAAACGCCAAGTTCGGCAAGCTCATCGATCACCTGCATCGGGATAAGCTCGTCGCGCAGGTGCCAACCTTGGGCAAAGGGGATGACCTTTTCGTCCGCGTAGCGGCGGAACTGGTCGCGGATCATCTCAAGCTCTTCGTCCAGGCCGGTGGTGCCAAAGGTTGCGCGCCCGTGGTTGTCGCGCATGCATGCGACAAGCGCCATCCGCGCCTGCGGAGTATTTCCCGCCGCCATAAGCCGCGCCGCAGCGGGGCCGGGGGTCCAGGTCAGGCCAAGGTCCGACAGGCGGGCAAACTCGGTCTGGCTCATCGGAATGCCGCCAGCGATCTGGTTCAGGTATTCGCCGAAACCGATTTGCAGGATCAGCGCCTCCATCGCGCCGAACTGACCGGTTTCAGTCAGGCGCCCGGCCCAGGCGTCCAGTTGGCGCAGCGCCTCGAAATAGGTGGCAAGCCAGGCCAGCGCATGGGCCGACGATTGCCGCGCCTCAAGTGCCGAAGCCATTACCTTGCCGTCAACCGTGACGGCAGCCTTTATCCCGTCACGACCGGCGATGAACAAGGCCTCAACCTCGGGCAGGGCCGCAGCGGTCAGGGCCTGAAGATCGGCTAACACAACAGATTCGGTCATGGCGTGTCCATCATGCGGCATCAGGGGGCTCCGGCGAGATTCTGCAGTTGCGAAGATTTAGTCCCTTCGCATTTGCAGCGCAACAAGATTTCGCCATTGGCATCCCATGCGACCGAAAATGTCGCACACAATTCAGGCGACCGCGCCGCAGGCGTCGACGATTTCCGGCAGCGCGGCGGCCGGAACCACCTCGAACTCGACCGAAAACAGTTGTGTCCGACCGTCCCAGCCTTCGAACCGCCAGATGCCGGGGATCAGCTCGGACTCGTCGTCAAAGCGAAAGAAACTGACCTGCTCGTCAAGGTCGCTGAAGCTTGTGCCCCAGTATTCTGGCACAGTACTTCCCGGCCGGAAGACCCGCATTTCGCCTTGCCCCGCGCTCTCCCCCGGAACCAGCCGCGCCTTGACCCCGAAGGCCAGACCCAAAGCCGCCGGAACCACCTGCCGGTCGGGCCATTGAAAGTCGATCTTGCCATCAGGAACGTGGATCCAGCCTGACAGCGTTCCTGGTGCTGGTTGCTGCGCCATCGACTGCAATGCGCAGAAGACGCCGACCTTGATCTCCGCGACCATTGGTCCCGCGACAGGCAGCGCAGGTTCGGACCAAGCGACCCCAGCCAGACAGAGTGTCGCAAGCCCGGACAGAACGGCGGACCGCAAGGTCATGACAAAAGGTTGCAATCCGACGTCACCCCCGGCATTTCGCTGCCCGGTCGCACGTCGAAGGTGACCGAATACAACTGGGTGTCGCCGTCATACGCCTCCATCCGCCACAGGCCGGTGACCAGTTCGTCGGCAAAATCAAAGCGAAAGCCGCGCATCCGGGGCACCCCGGCGGTGAAATCTGCATACCAGGTGTCTGGCGAGGTCGCCCCCGGCCTCCAGGTGTCGATCCGGGCATTGGGGATATCGCGGTCTGTGGTGACCACCAGCCCGAAGGAGATTCCCAGACGCGCCGGGACTTGCCGTTGTTTGAAGGCAAACTCGGGAATGCCGTCCAGCACGAAGATATATCCCAAAGAGGTTTCCGGGGCAGGCTCGGTCGCCTTGTCCTCTGCGGCGCAGTAGATGCCGATTTCCTGGATGGTGATGCCCGGCCCAAGGATGGGCGACGACAACTCGGCCAGCGCTGCTGACGCGAAAACTGCGGCGCAAAGGCCAAGGGCAAGGCGTCGGATCAAGGCATTCATCTTTGGGACCATGGTGGCGGGTGCGGACATGAAACGCGCTGGAAGGGCTGGCGTCAACCGCTGGCAGGGGTTTCCTTCAACCGGCCAGCCTGCAAGATGGCGGCAGGGAATGCGGGGTCGCGATGGACATCTTCACAGCAGGGCTGGGGCCGGGGGCCTTTGCTGCGGCATTGGCCATCGCGCTTTTCGCAGGCTTTATCAAAGGCGCAGTCGGGTTTGCCATGCCGCTGATCCTTGTGTCGGGGTTTGCGATCTTTCTGCCGCAAGAGTTGGCCCTCGCCGGACTGATCCTGCCGACGCTGGTAACCAACATTTCGCAGGCCTTCCGGCAAGGCATCGGTCCAGCTCGCGACACGACCATCACCTACCGCCGCTTTCTTACCGCGACGCTGATCTGCATCTTTGTGTCGGCACCCTTTGCAGATGCGATTCCGCGCATGGCCTATCTGTTGATCCTTGGCGTCCCGATCACTGCCTATGCGGCGCTGCAACTGGCCGGGCGCAGCCTTTCAATCAAGCTGCAGCATCAGAATCGGGCGGAATGGCTGCTGGGTGTGGTCAGCGGGCTTTACGGCGGGATCTCTGGCATATGGGGCCCGCCGCTTTTGGTGCTCTTGTTGTCGACCGGCACCGGGAAGGTCCAGTCGATCCGGGCGCAGGGGGTAGTCTTTCTGATTTCCGCGGTGACCCTTCTGGCCGCCCATCTGGGCACGGGGCTGGTCAACCTGCAGACATTGGGGTTTTCCGCCATCCTTTGCGTGCCCGCGCTGATCGGGATGTTTCTTGGCTATGTGGTGCAGGACCGGCTTGACCAGCGGCGGTTTCGCCGCTGGACCCAAGGGTTGCTGGTTCTGACCGGCCTGAACATGGTGCGGCAGGCCTTGGTTTAGCCCAGGGCAGCCGCACCCACATCGGCATCGATGAAGGGCAGGTATTGGGCAAAGTTCTTCTGGAACATGCCCACAAGCTTTTTCGCCTGCGCGTCATAGGCGGACGGATCCGCCCAGGTTCGGCGGGGGTCTAGCAGTGTCGGCTCCACGCCGGGCACCGCGACCGGCACTTCAAAGCCGAAGATCGGGTCCTTGCGGAAAAGCCCGCCGCCCAGCGAGCCATCAAGCGCCGCCGCCAAAAGCGCCCGTGTGGCGCGGATCGGCATCCGCTTGCCGCTGCCATAGGCCCCGCCAGTCCAGCCGGTGTTGACCAGCCAGCACGACGCCCCATGACGCGCGATCTTTTCCTGCAGAAGCTTGCCGTAAACCTCGGGGCGGCGCGGCATGAAGGGGGCGCCGAAGCAGGTGGAGAAGGTGGGTGTCGGTTCGGTCACTCCGCGTTCGGTGCCAGCGGCCTTGGCGGTGAAACCCGACAGAAAGTGATACATCGCCTGCGCCGGGGTCAGTCGCGCGATGGGAGGCAGCACGCCAAAGGCATCGCAGGTCAGCATCACCACATGGCGCGGATGCCCGCCAAGCCCGGTGGCGCTGGCGTTCGAAATAGCCTCAAGCGGATAGGCGCAACGGGTGTTTTCGGTCAGGCTGCGGTTCGAAAAGTCCAATTCCAGCGTTTCGGGGTCGTAGACCATGTTTTCCACCACGGTCGCGAAACGGTGCGTGGTGGCATGGATCTCGGGTTCCGCCTCGGGCGACAGGTCGATGGTCTTGGCATAACAGCCGCCTTCAAAGTTGAAGACGCCACGGTCCGACCAACCATGTTCGTCATCGCCGATCAGGGTGCGGTCGGGGCTGGCCGACAACGTGGTCTTGCCGGTGCCGGAAAGCCCGAAGAACACCGCCGCATCAGCGTGAATGCCCGGCGCATGGTTGGCGGAACAATGCATCGGCATGACGCCATTTTCCGGCAAAAGGTAGTTCAGCACCGAAAAGACCGCTTTCTTGTTCTCGCCCGCATAGGCGGTATTGGCGATCAGCACGCATTTTTCGTCAAAGTTCAGCGCGATGACGGTTTCCGTCCGACAGCCATGCCGCGCCGGGGTGGCCTTGAAGCTGGGAAGGTTGATCACCGTCCAGTCGGGGGAAAAGCTGTCCAACTCGTCCCGCGCAGGCCGCCGCAGCAGGTGGCGGATGAACAGCCCGTGCCAGGCAAGCTCGGTCACCACCCGCACGTCCAGCCGGTGCGCGGGGTCAGCGCCCGCGTAAAGGTCCTGCACGAAAAGCTCACGTCCCGCTACATGTGCCAGCATGTCGGCCTTCAGGCGGGCAAACGCGTCCGGGGTCATGGGGGCGTTGTTTTCCCACCAGATGGTCGCCTCGGTCGCCGGGGTCCGGACGACGAACTTGTCCTTGGGCGACCGTCCGGTGAACTGTCCGGTCGCGCACAGAAACGCCCCGCCCTTGCCAAGCCGCCCCTCGCCCCGCGCTACGGCGGCCTCGACCAGCGCTGCCTCGACATAATTGTAGTGAACGACCGCCGCACCCGTGATGCCCTGGTCCTTTAGTGTTGAGAGGGGGTTCACATGTCCGCGTGTCGTTCCTTGGGTCATCCTGCAAGCTCCGGTAGCCGCAAACGGCGAGCGGCTGGTTCAGTTCAGGCATCCGGGCCAATGAATGCCGCGACCATCCCTTGTGGGCAAAGGTCGTATCCGGGCTATAGCATGATGATTTTGCGATAGAGTAGCGGGATTTCAGGACGTTAGCGCAATCATTTGGACGTTAGCGCCACCATTCCAGGCCTTTGGTCGGATTGCCCGATGAAAGCGGTCAAGCGATGCGAAATTGCCACTGTTTTCGGGTCATATATTCGGTGATTCGGTTTTCTGTTGCTTATCATCCGCTCCGGGCCGACAATGACTGAAAAATAATAGTGTGGCAGCAGCAGTTACAGGAAGGCACGAAGATGTCTCGCATAGCGCTCGTCGACGACGACAGGAATATTCTGACCTCGGTTGCGATGACACTTGAAGCCGAAGGCTTCGAAGTCGAAACCTACAACGACGGCCAATCTGCTTTAGAGGCATTCAGTCGGCGCATGCCGGACATGGCTGTTCTGGACATCAAGATGCCCCGGATGGACGGGATGGATCTTTTGCAGCGCATGCGGCAAAAGACGACGATCCCTGTGATCCTTCTGACCTCGAAGGATGACGAGATCGACGAGGTGCTGGGCCTGCGCATGGGGGCTGACGACTACGTCAAGAAGCCCTTCAGCCAGCGCCTGCTGGTCGAACGCATCCGCGCGCTGCTGCGCCGGCAAGAGGCGATCAACACCGGTGAGGATGCCGCCACCGAAGAGACCCGGATGATGGAGCGCGGTGCCCTGCGGATGGACCCGTTGCGCCATTCGGTAACCTGGAAGGGCCGCGAAGTTGCTCTGACCGTGACCGAATTTCTTTTGCTGCAGGCCCTGGCTCAGCGACCCGGTTTCGTCAAGTCGCGCGATCAGTTGATGGATGTGGCCTATGACGATCAGGTCTATGTCGACGACCGTACCATCGACAGCCACATCAAGCGCCTGCGCAAGAAGATGCGCACCGTTGATGACGACTTCGCTGCGATCGAGACCCTCTATGGCATCGGATACCGCTATAACGAAGAGTGACGGGCCCAAGGCATGACCTCGGCACCCAGAATCGCCCCTTCGACACCGCGGCCCAAACGTTCGGGCGACGTCCTTCTGGGCGAAGACTGGGTATCACCGGATTCGACGGTCGAACGCCTTAAGGACCGGCGTGGTGGCCGCAACCTTGCGCGGCTGAACGGCTCGCCTCTGGCGCGCAAGATCATTGTCTTCAACCTGATGGCACTGGTCATGCTGGCGGTGGGGGTTCTGTTCATGAACCCGTTCCGCGATAGTCTTGCACTGCAGCGCCAGCAGGGCATGACCCGGCAGGCCGAACTGATCGCCGATGTCTATGAGGGGCGTTTGCGGCCGGGACCGGAAGGGTTTGACTTCCGGCAGACCCTGGCCGAGATCAACGTCGATCCGGTGGTTGAGGTGTTCATCTTCGATCCGACCGGGCAGATCATCGCCTCCAAGGTCGGTCAGGGCACTGATACGCTGATTGCCAATCCGGACCGCCCCACTATTCTGACCGACTTTCTGGAAGGCGTCTGGGATTGGGTCACCTTCGTTCTGCGCCAAAGCCAGACGACGCGCACCGAAACCATTGACGCCGCCCAGCAGGCGCAAAGCATTTTTGACGCCGCCCGCAGCGGCGACACCATCTCGCGTTCGGCCAAGAATGACATCGGAAGCCTGTTCTTTTCGGTCGCAACTCCGGTTGCCGTGTCGGGCGAGACGGTCGCCATGGTCGTCCTCGTCTCGTCCTCGGTCGAAATCGATCGGCTGGTGCGCTATGAGCGTGAACAGGTCCTGCAGATGTTCGTGCTTGCGGTGGTGCTGTCGGTGGGCCTTAGCCTGATGCTGGCCTCGACGATTTCCAACCCCCTGTCAGACCTTGCGGCGGCAGCCGAACTTGGCCGCGAGCGGGACACCCGCAGGTCGGCGGCAAACCGGGTGCGGATCCCCGACCTTGCCGCGCGCCCAGACGAGATCGGCCGTCTGTCGGTCGCCATGCGCGGCATGGTGTCGGCGCTTTACGAACGGATCGACGCCAACGAACAGTTTGCCGCCGACGTGGCCCATGAGATCAAGAACCCGCTGGCCTCGTTGCGGTCGGCGGTCGGTTCCCTGCGCTTTGTCAAAAAGGCAGAACAGCAAGAAAAGCTCTTGGATGTGATCGAGCATGACGTCCGGCGGCTTGACCGGTTGGTCAGCGACATTTCCAACGCGTCGCGGCTGGACAGCGAACTGGTCAAGGAAGAAGAAGAAGAGTTCAACCTGATCAAGACCTTGTCGAACCTGTGTCAGTATCTGTCGAAACAGTCTGGCGAAAAGGGTGTCGACTTCATCATCGATCTGCCAAGCGACCCCATCGGAATTCGCGGCCTCGAGGCCCGCCTGGCGCAGGTCTTTGTCAACCTCGTGACCAATGCCATTTCCTTCTGCCAAGAGGGCGATGCGGTTCGTGTTTGGGCCCGTCGCCGCGAAAACCGGGTGCTGATCGTGGTCGAAGATACCGGCCCCGGTATTCCGGAACAGGCGCTGACCAAGGTTTTCAAGCGGTTTTACTCCGAACGTCCGCAGGCCGAATTTGGCAAGCATTCGGGGTTGGGTCTGGCGATTTCCAAACAGATCGTCGAGGCGCATGGCGGGGTGATCTGGGCCGAGAACATCCGCCCGACCGCCGCCGATCCGACCTCAGACCCGCTTGGCGCGCGCTTCGTCGTCGGCCTGCCGGTGTGACCCGGACTGACAGCCAAACCCTGCACGCCAGCTGCGTGGCGGTGGATGGCAAGGGTCTGCTGATCCTTGGCCCGTCAGGTTCCGGCAAGTCGGCGCTGGCGATCCGGCTGCTGGCCTTGGGTGCCCTTCTGGTGGCGGACGACCGAACGCACCTGACCGCGATTGATGGCCGCATTACCGCGCGCTGTCCGGCTCCTGGTCTGGTTGGTCTGATCGAGGCCCGTGGCATCGGCCTGCTTGCTGCACCCGGCATCGACAGCGCCGAAATCGCGCTGGTGATCGACCTTTCCCAACCCGAAACCGAGCGTCTGCCGCCGTTCCGCAAGGCTACCTTGCTGGGCTGCGACCTTGCCCTTGTGCTGCGCCCGCAGAATGACCACTTTCCCGACGCGCTGATGCTGTATCTTCGCCATGGACGGCAGGCATGACTGCCCCAGACCTGAAATGACCCCTTCCTGAAATGACCGCCCCGACAGCCCCTGATCACCAGTTTGTCTTTGTCACCGGCCCCTCGGGTGCCGGGCGGACAACCGCGATCCGCGTGCTGGAGGATCTGGGCTATGAGGGGATCGACAACATCCCCCTAAGCCTCGTGCCGCGCCTGATCGAAGGCGCTCCGCTTGGGCGACCCATCGCGCTGGGCCTTGATCCGCGCAACCGCGATTTCAACCCGACCGCCCTGATCGAGCTTGTCGACCAATTGACCCGCGACCCCACTGTCCGGCTGGAGGTGCTGTATCTGGACTGCGCGCCGTCCGTCCTGATCCAGCGATTTTCCGAAACCCGCCGCCGCCACCCGCTTGCCCCGGCCGAGACCCCGGCCCAGGGCATCGACCGAGAGATCGACCTTCTGGCCCCGATCCGGGTCCGTGCTGATCACCTTGTCGACACCACGGACCTGACGCAGCACGAGCTGAAAGCCGAAATCGCTCGGCTTTTCGATGTGGGGCCGGCCGGGAAACTGTCGGTCTCGGTCCAGTCCTTTAGTTACAAGCGCGGCATCCCGCGCGGGGTGGACATGATCTTTGACTGCCGCTTTCTGGCGAATCCCCATTGGCGGCCAGATTTGCGCCCGCTGGATGGCCGCGACCCCGCCGTCGCAAGCTATGTCAGTGCCGATCCGCGCTTTGCCGACTTCTACCGTCGGGTGATCGACCTGCTGATCTTTCTGCTTCCGGCCCATCTGGATGAGGGCAAAGCGCACCTTGCAATCGGCTTTGGCTGCACTGGTGGGCAACACAGGTCGGTGGCCATGGTCGAAATGGTCGGTAACGCACTTGCAGTTGCAGGCTGGCCGGTGTCAAAACGTCACCGGGAACTGGAACGCAGGGCGGCCACGGGGCTGCCCGACGCAACAAGGGTGCAAGACGCTTGATCGGAATCGTGATCGTGGCGCATGGCGGGCTGGCAAGAGAGTATCTCTTGGCGGTTGAACATGTTGTGGGCCGTCAGGATGGCGTTCTGGCAATCGCGATCGAGGATGATCACGACCGCAAGGTCAAACAGGCCGAAATCTCGGCCGCTGCTGATTCTGTCGACCTTGGTCAGGGCGTTGTCGTGGTGACCGATATGTTCGGTGGCTCGCCGTCGAACCTTTCGCTGCCTGCCTGCGCTGCCAGTGGCCGCCGAATCCTTTATGGCGCGAATCTGCCGATGCTGATCAAACTTGCTAAATCTCGCGACCTGCCGGTCGCCGAAGCCGTGGCAGCCGCGCTGGATGCCGGGCGAAAGTATATCAACAGCCTTGATCTTGGCGGCGGGGCGTAAAGGATACCAATGACGGTCCGCACCCTTCGCATCATCAACGAAAAGGGCCTGCATGCCCGCGCCAGCGCGAAATTCGTCGAACAGGTCGAGGCACATGATGCCCGCGCGCAGGTCTCGAAAGACGGGCTGGACGTATCGGGCGATTCGATCATGGGCCTTTTGATGCTTGGCGCATCGCGCGGAACCACGATTGACGTAACGTGCAGCGGCCCAGAAGCGGAGAAACTCGCCGATGCGCTGGAGGCACTTGTTGCGGCCCGCTTCGGAGAGGATTATTGAACACGGACGCCCCGGGCATATCCGGGCACCTGCCGGGAGCTGCCGCTTCGTGACTGAACAAAGCCAGATAGCCGCCGTGGTGCCAACCGCAGCCGTCGTAAAGTCGGCGCGCAAGTATGATATGCGTCGTCTCAGCTATTCCGGGACGTTCAAGAATCCGGTCAAGATCTACTCGATTCGCATCATCGAATGGCTGACCGCCAAGATCCAGTTGCTAAGCCTGATACGCAGTTTTGAAAGGTCCGGTGCCCCTGTGGGTGCCCCGTTCTGGCCCAAGGCGCTCCGCCACATGGGTATCCGGCTTGATACCCCGCCCGAGGAAATCGCCCGCATTCCCGCCACGGGCCCGCTGGTAGTCGTCGCAAACCATCCGTCAGGGCTGGTTGACGGCATGATCATGGCCGAGTTGATCAACCGCGTCCGGTCAGATTTTCGCATCCTGACCCGCTCGCTGCTGACCGGCATCCCGGAAGTCGAGGAATTCATGATCCCCGTGCCCTTCCCGCACGAGGACAACGCCCGCGAACTGGGCCTGCAGATGCGCGACGCGACGTTGAAGCATCTCAAGGCGGGCGGGGTCATCATCCTGTTTCCCGCCGGCAAGGTCGCGATGAGCGAGGGTTGGTGGGGCCCCGCGGTCGAGGCGGAGTGGAACGTCTTCACCCACAAGATCGTCAAATCCACCGGGGCCACGATCCTGCCGAT
>CAIXBE010000019.1 GCA_903917595.1 uncultured Rhodobacterales bacterium | reverse complement strand
TTCGCCCACAAGGCTGGTGGTCTTGTGCATGGGGATTTCGGGTGCCCTCGCAGGGCTGGCCGGGATGTTCGAGGTGACGGGGCCAGCGGGTCAGATCAGCATCGACTTTAACACCGGCTACGGATTCACCGCGATCATCGTCGCCTTCCTGGGCCGGCTGAATCCGCTGGGGATCGTGCTGGCAGGTTTCCTGATGGCCCTGACTTATGTGGGCGGCGAGATGGCATCGACCAACCTGGGCCTGCCGGATGCGGCAATCCAGGTGTTCCAGGGGATGCTATTGTTCTTTCTTCTCGCGGTGGATGTGTTGACGAATTATCGGATGCGGCTGTCTTTCGGCGTAGGAGCGAAGTGATGGATCTTGGCGGTATCAACCCAGTCATCCTGATCGCGACGCTGATGGCTTCGGCGGTGCCGATCCTGCTGGCGGCGCTGGGTGAGGCGGTGGTGGAGAAGTCGGGCGTTCTGAACCTTGGTGTCGAGGGGATGATGGTAATGGGTGCCCTTGGCGGGTTCGTCGTCGCGGTCGAGACGGGGAGCCCGGTTCTGGGCTTTTTCGGCGGGGCCGTGGCGGGGGCGATACTAAGCCTTTGCTTCGCGGCGTTGACGCAGGTTTTTCTGGCCAATCAGGTGGCGACGGGTCTGGCGCTGACGCTGTTCGGGCTGGGACTGTCCAGCCTTGGCGGGCAGGGCTACAACGGGATCAAGCCACCGGCGACCGGGCAGCTTTTGCCGGACTTTCTGGCGGACCTGCCTGTCATCGGGCCGATTGTGTTTGGCCATGACTGGGTGGTCTATTTCAGCATCGCGATGACTGCCGTCCTGTGGTGGGTGCTGAAATCCACCGGCATTGGTCTAATCATCCGCGCGGTTGGCGAAAGTCATGAGGCGGCGCATGCGCTGGGCTACAAGGTCAACCGGATCCGGCTGGGCTGCATCGCCTTTGGCGGAGCGATGGCGGGAATGGGCGGGGCCTATGTCAGCCTGATCCGGGTGCCGCAATGGGTGGACGGGATCACCGCAGGCGCGGGCTGGATCGCGCTGGCCATCGTGGTCTTTGCCAGCTGGAAACCCTGGCGGGTGCTAATCGGTGCCTATCTTTTCGGCGGTATCACCGTTCTGCAGCTGAACCTGCAGGTCGCGGGGTCAATCATCCCGGTCGAATACTTGTCGATGGCGCCTTATCTGATAACCATCGTTGTGCTGGTGATCATGTCGGCGGGACGCAACGGCAAGATCAACGGGGCTCCGGCCTGTCTGGGACAGAATTTTCATGCCTCACGCTGAGGCCAAATCAACGGACCATGAAGGGTCCGCCACCAAGGGGAGAAACGGAATGAAACGTAGAAATCTGCTTGCCAGCGCCGCGATGGGGCTGATGCTTGCTTCGGGCGGGGCCTTTGCCGAAAGCCATGCCAAGACAAAGGCCTGCTTTGTATATGTAGGCCCGATCGGTGACGGCGGCTGGACCTTCCAGCACCATGACGGTGCCATGCAGGTGCAGGCGGCCTATGGCGACAAGGTCGAGATCCAGTATCAGGAGAACGTGCCCGAGGGTGCCGATGCCGAGCGCGTGTTGACCCAGATGGCGCTGGGCGGCTGCAACATCATCTTTACAACGTCCTTCGGTTATATGGACCCGACCAACGCCGTCGCGGCCAAGTTCCCGGACGTGAAGTTCGAGCATGCCACCGGCTTCAAGCGTGAGCATCCGAACGTGTCGACCTACAACGCGCGTTTCTATGAGGGCCGCGCCGTTCAGGGTCTGATCGCCGGCCGGATGACCAAATCAAACAAGATCGGCTACATCGCGTCCTTCCCGATCCCGGAAGTGATCATGGGGATCAACAGCTACTATCTGAACGCCAAGAAGGTGAACCCTGCGGTTGAACTGTCGGTGGTCTGGGCCTTCACTTGGTTCGACCCGGCGAAAGAGGCAGACTCGGCCAAGGCGCTGATCGACCAGGGCGTCGACGTGATCGCCAGCCACACCGACTCGACGGCTCCTCTGGCCGAAGCAGCAAAGACCGAAGGTGTGATCGGTTTTGGTCAGGCATCCGACATGGCGGAATACAAGGACGGGCCGCGGGTGTCGTCGATCATCGACAACTGGGGCCCGTATTACGTCAAGCGCGTGGGCGCCCTGATGGATGGCACCTATGCGCAAGCCGACGCCTGGGAGGGCATTGCCGGCGGCGAAGTGCTGATCGGCGAGATCACCGACAAGGTGCCGGCAGACGTGAAAGCCGAAGCCGAAGCTCTGCGTGATGCGATTGCGGCGGGGACCTACCATCCGTTCACCGGCCCGATCAACAAGCAGGACGGTTCGGTCTGGCTGGCGGACGGGGCAACGGCACCGGACGGCGACCTGCTCGGCATGGGCTTTTATGTCGAGGGAATCGTCGGCGACATCCCGCAGTGATGCGTTGATCCGTTGAACCTTGGCGGGTCCGGTCAGGCCGGGCCCGCCTTTTGCATTTCGTCCAGGAAGCGGGGACGAATGCGATATATCTTGTAAAGATATCCCGGCGTGGTGAAACTCGCCCTCAGAGTGTGCGTTGGTTACCTGCTTGTTGTGCTTTTCCACTAGGCGAAACATGGCCGGTCCGCTTGCCCGGCCAAAATCGGGGATCCCAATGATAAACCACAAATCCATGCTGCTGTTTGCTGTCCTGTTCACCTTCGGCATCGCCGGATCGGCGGCGGCGCAAGCCCTTGATAATGTTAAGGCATGCTTCGTTTACCTTGGGCCGATCGCTGATGGCGGCTGGACCTATCAGCATCATCGCGGCGCCGAGGCGGCCAAGGCCGGTCTGGGCAAGCGGGTCGAAATTGTCTGGCAAGAGAACGTCAAGGAGGACGCAAGCTCCGAATCGGTGATCGAGAATATGGCGGCCTCGGGCTGCGACATCATCTTCACGACGTCCTTCGGTTACATGGATCAGACCAATGCCGTTGCGGCGCGATACCCGAATGTGAAATTCGAACACGCGACCGGGTTCAAGCGCGACCATCCCAATGTGTCAACCTATAACGCGCGTTTCTACGAGGGTCGCGCCGTTCAGGGCCTGATCGCGGGGCGGATGACCCGAACGAACAAGATCGGCTATATCGCATCGTTCCCGATCCCGGAGGTTCTGGCCGGGATCAACTCGTATTATGTCAATGCCAAGCGGGTGAACCCGGATGTCGAACTGCAGGTCGTCTGGGCGTTCACTTGGTTCGATCCGGTGGTTGAGCGGGAGGCGGCAATCAGCCTGATCGAGGCAGGGGTGGATGTGATTGCTGCGCATACTGATTCGACCGCCACCATGGAGGAGGCGGCCAAGACCGGCGGGGCGGTCATCGGCTTTGGACAGGCGTCGGACATGACCGATTTCAAACCCACGCCGCGCGTGTCCTCGATCATCAACAACTGGGGCCCCTACTACTTCCGTCGCATCAACGAGCTTTTGAACGGGACCTATGGCCAGGCAGACTCACTCGAAGGCATCAGTTCCGGGGTCGTGCTGATCGGGCTGATTTCGGAAGAGGTTCCGAATTCGGTCAAGGCCGAGGCCGAAGCGCTGCGTGATGCGATTGCGGCAGGGACCTATCATGCGTTTACCGGCCCGATCAACAAGCAGGACGGCAGTCCGTGGCTGGCCGACGGCGAATTCCCGGCGGATGGCGATGTCCTTGGCATGGGCTTCTACGTCGAGGGGATTGAGGGCGAAATCCCGCAATAGCCGCCGATTGCATCCGACCCCGACGACGGGGTATGCCAGCGAGAGGATGAAAGGGGCACCGGTCATCGGTGCCCCTTGGCTTTTCCGGGGGAAACATGGACACGGATTTCCTGATCATTGGCGGTGGCATTGCCGGGATCTCGGCAGCAGCACGGCTGTCCGAGCTGGGTTCGGTCATCGTGATGGAGACCGAGGCGGCGCTGGCGCATCACGCCTCGGGTCGGTCGGCGGCACTTTATGAGCCACGCTACGGAGCACCGGCGGTCGTGGGTCTGTCGATGGCCTCCGAGACCCATTTCCGGTCGCTTCCCGGTGTGCTGTCGCCGCGCGGGTTGATGCTGGTCGCCAAGGCCGAAGCGCGCGAAGCTTTCGAGCATGACCTGGACGTGATGGACTTCGACCGGATCAGCGTCGATGCCGCACGGGAGATCGTTCCGATCCTGAACCCGGATGTCGTGGCGCTCGCAGGCTATGCAACCCACGCCGAGGACATTGACACCGATCTTCTGCTGCAAGGCTTTGCGCGTGAGGCCAAGGGCCGGGGCGCGCGCATCCTGACCAGCGCCAAGGTGACTGCGATCACAAAGCTGGCGGGTGGCTGGCGGGTGTCCAGTGCGGCGGGTGATTTCACCGCGCGGATGGTGGTGAATGCTGCCGGGGCCTGGGTCGATCAGGTGGCGGCAATGGCGGGGGTCCGGTCGCCGGGCTTTACTCCCAATCGCCGGTCAATGGCGCGGATCCCGGCACCGGGAGGGCATGATGTCAGCGGCTGGCCGATGCTCTTCGGCCCTGGGGAGGACTGGTATGCCAAGCCCGATGCCGGGGCGCTGATCGTCTCGCCCGCCGAGGAACACCCGACCGACCCGCACGATGCATGGGCCGATGACATGGTGCTTGCCGAGGGTCTGGCGCGGTATGAAGAGATGGTGACTGAGCCGGTGACGCGGGTGATCTCCAACTGGGCCGGTCTACGGACCTTTTCGCCCGACCGGGTGCTGGTGATCGGGCCGGACCTGCGCGAGCCGTCGTTCTTCTGGCTGGCTGGTCAGGGTGGCTATGGCTTTCAGTCCTGCCCTGCTGCAAGCCGCCTTGCTGCCGACCTGATCGGGGGCCGGGCGCCTGATCTGGACGCCGATCTGGTGGCCGCGCTTGCCCCTGCGCGGTTTGGCTAAGCGATGGTGCTGCAGCTTCCCGATTCCGGTGCCGAAATCCTGCCGGATGGGCGACGGATGGTGCCATCGGCGGCGCGGAATGCCGGGCCGATTCTTGATGTCTTGCGGGGACTTGGCTTGCAGGGGCGGCTCTTGGAGATTGCCTCGGGTTCCGGTCTGCATGCGGCGGTGATGGCAGGCGAGCTTGGGCTTGACTGGCAACCCACGGATGTCGATCCGGGGAACTTTGCCTCGATCCGGGGCTGGGCGGGTGTTTCAGCCGGCGCTATCCGCGAACCGGTTCTGCTGGACGCCACGACCCCGGGCTGGGCGGTGGAAATGGGCCGCTGGGACGCGGTTCTGCTGGTCAACCTGTTGCACCTGATCCCATCTGTGTCGGTGGAAATCCTGCTGGCCGAGGTGGCGCAAGCCTTGGCCCCGGGTGGGATGTTCTGTCTTTACGGCCCGTTCTTGCGCAACGGCCAACCAACCAGCCCCGGCGATGCCGCTTTTGACGCCTCCTTGCGGGCGCAGGACCCGGCGATCGGCTACAAGGATCTGGATTGGGTGGTGGACCACCTGACGGGTCGGGGTCTTGCGGTGAAGGTGGTTGGGATGCCCGCCAACAACCTGATGCTGGTGGCACAGAGGGCTTGACCTGAATCATGGCCGTCTCTTGCCTGCTCTGCCAACCGCAGGGAAGCAAGGAGACCAAAATGAGCTATCGAGAAAAGACCGCCGAGATTCGTTCCGAACTTCGCGCACTGCACAAGCTGAACCCTGAAACGGCCAAGGGATTTCAGGCGCTATCCGCGGGCGCGATGACGGATGGTGCGCTGGACAAGAAGAGCCGCGAACTCGTGGCCTTGGCGATTGCGGTAACCCAACGCTGCGAGCCTTGCATCAACCTGCACGTCGAGGCGCTGATGAAGGCCGGGGCCACGCGTGAGGAAATGGGTTCGGTCCTTGCCATGTGCGTTCAGATGGGGGGCGGGCCTGCGCTGATGTATGCAGCGCATGCTCTGGCCGCCTGGGACGAATTTTCATTGCCTGCCGTCTGAAAGGCGCGACGGAACTTCGCGGGCCGCGCGTATTCTTTATATGAAAACCTTCAAAGCTATGGAGCATAAAATGAAATACCGCCCGCTTGCCACCCTGATTGCCATCCTTGCCGTGACACCGGCGTTTGCCCAGGAAAACACTCCCGGCGGCCATTTCGCGTTGAATTGGGATGCCGATGCTGATGGAACCGTCTCGCTGGAAGAGGCGACCACCCGGCGTGGCGATATCTTCACCACCTTTGACTCCGACGAGGACGGTTTCCTTTCGGGTCAGGAGTACGATCTTTTTGACGAAGCCCGCGCGACGGATCGGGCCGGAATGCAGGAAGAGATGGTTTCCGTTCAGGGCACGGGCCAAGGCAACGGTCATGGCATGGGCGGCGAGGAGCAGGGTATGGGTCGCGCCTTCAACGACGCCGACGGCGACGACCGTGTGAGCCGTGAAGAGTTCATGGCCCGTGTCCCCGACTGGTTCGCCATGATGGATCGGAACGGCGATGGCGGGATCACCACAAGCGATTTCGGGCCGGGCAATTAATCGCCAAGCGCCAATCCAGGCCGCGACAAACTGGTGGCAAGGCGGCAACATGGCAGCATGAAACCCGCCTTGCATATCGTGCTATTCCTTGCCCTTGCCGCTTGCGTCGGCGGCAGGGCGTCCGCGCCGCCACCTGTCGACAACGTGACGGTGACCAGCTCCAACTTTTCGGACAGTGATCCGACCGATTGGCCGGGCCGGTCGCCCGACCGTTATCCCGTGCATGGGATCGACCTGTCGCGGTTCCAGACCGGGGTCAACTGGCCCGAGGCCCGCGCCAACGGGGTGAACTTTGCCTATATCAAGGCGACCGAGGGCGGCGATCTGTTCGACCCGATGTTCACCGACCACTGGCGGGGTGCCGGTGCTGCCGGGGTCAAGCGCGGGGCCTATCACTTCTTTTACCACTGTCGCTCGGCAGCCGAGCAGGCCCGCTGGTTCATCAAGCATGTGCCGCGGACCAATGGCGCGCTGCCGCCGGTGCTGGATCTGGAGTGGACGCCGACCTCGCCGACCTGCACCCTGCGCCGTGACGGGGCGACCATCCGTGCCGAGGCGCGCATCTTTCTGGACATGCTGGAGCGCCACTACGGCCAGCGCCCAGTTATTTATACCACGGTCGATTTCTACGAGGACACCCAGCTTTGGCAGCTAGACGGGGTGGAATTCTGGCTGCGTTCGGTCGCCGATCATCCGCACGGGGTTTATGACGGCAAGGACTGGCGCTTTTGGCAATACACCTCGACTGGCTTGATCCCGGGGATCGAGGGCCGGGTGGATATCAACGTCTTCGCCGGGTCAAAGGCGGCATGGGCCGCGTGGCTGGCAGCGCGGACGCTTTAGGCCCCGTTGCGCCGCCAGTCGCGCCAGCGTCTTAGCCAGCGTTTGGCAGTCCGACGGCCGCGGATCACCAGAACTGAAATCGGTCCGCGCAACAGCGGGAGGTCGACGGCCAGAAGCAAAAGGCCTGCAGGCAGCATCCAGATCCCAAGCACCGGCAGGAACCACAGCAGCCCGCCCGCGGTCAGGATCACGGCCAGCGGAAAGCGGATCGGGAACCAGCTGTCCCGGCGCAGATGCGTCATCGGCCCGCGCAATGCCGGGATCAGGCGTTCCAGCGCGTGGAACTGCCGTTGGAACCTGCGCTCGCGCCGCGTCATTTAGGAATGCCTCTGGTCAAAACTATGTGCCCGAAGATTGCGACAGCTTTACGACGGGGGACTGCCCCGTTGCTGCCAGCGCCGTTTCCAGCGCCGGATCATATGGCGCGCGCGGATGATCAGGGTCGAGATCGGTGCCTGCAGGAACGGCAAATCAACCGCCAGCAAGAGAAGGCCCAGTGGCAGCATCCAGATGCCAAGGACGGGCAGGAACGACACCAGCCCCCCGGCGATGAAAAGCAGGGCCAGCGGCAGGCGGACAAACCGCCAGCGGCTGCTTTGCAAACGCTTTAGCGAGGAGCGGGAGCCGGGGATCAACCGCTCCAGTGCGTCGAACTGACGCTGAAATCTGCGCTCGCGTCGGGTCATTGCCGTCTGTCCATCACCGATAGATGGCCATGGCAAGCTGTGGGTTCAAGGCCGCTCGCAACAAGACAGGTCACGTTCTTGACTTGCGGATTTCGTAGATCACTTCGCCTGCTTCTGACCCTGGGATCGGTTCGGGAAAGTTCGGACGGATGGTCTCGACGTGGCGCATGCCCGCCTTTTCCATCACCCGCCGCGAGCCTGTGTTGGCGGCCATTGTTTCGGCCCGGATGCAGGCAAATCCCCAATGGTCGAAAGCCTGAGAGACCAGCGCCGTCACGCCCTCGCTGGCAAGACCCCTGCCCCAGCTGTTCCGGGTCAGGCGATAGCCGATTTCGGCGGTGCGGGCACCGTCCGGCCCCCCGTCATCGAAGAAGGCAAACCAGCCGATGAAGCGGCTTGTCGCGGTTTCATGCGCGGCAAGAACCTCGGGTTCGGTCCCGCGCGGGGTGAGGAAATCACCGTCCGGCAGGCCCGCCTCGGGCACCGGGCGGCCGCCGTTCAGGTAGCGCATGACCTCGGCGTCAGCCTCAAGCGCCACCAGATCGGGCCGATCCGCCGGGGAGACGGGGCGAAGGGTCAGGCGCTTGGTTTCAAGGCGAAAATCGGGAGTCATGACGGAAAGGATGCCAGCAATGAAGGGAAATGCAAGATCGCGTCAGATCAAGGCCTTGCGCACGACATGTCGGCGGCTGCCGATTCGCGAAACCGCCTGAAAACCCAGCTCCTCGTATTTCGGAAGAAAGCCGCTGAACCTATAGCTGGGGCTGTCGGGATCCACCGGATAGGCCTCCAGCATCGTGCCGCCCATAGCGCAGGCATGGATTTCCGCCGCTGCAACCAGGGCTGCAAATCCCGCCTGCCGACGGTGATCGGCGCGGATGAAAAAGCAGGTCAATGACCAAAGGCCTGGTTCAGGATCATTGCCGCTGAGCGATTTGCCGAAACCCGCGCGGGGCGCCAGGGAGCACCAGGCGACCGGCTGTCCATCCGCATAGCCCAGCAAACCGATGGGCTTGCCAGCCTGCACCAACCCATGCAAGGCGACGCGTCGGTCTTCGGCACCCGGTTTCCCGGGCTTGTCGTCCTTGTCCTTGCGCCAGACCATGCACCAGCACTGCCGAGGTCCGCCGCGCCCTTCGAAAAGGGCGCTGATGTCGCGCCAGTTGGCTTGGGTGACCGGGTGGACCTGCCACGTCGGTCCATTTGCCATTAGCCGTCGATCCGGATGCGAGCGTTTGTCGGGTCGAAGGGGCTGTCTTCGACCACCACAGCATCCCATTCCTGGCGCAGCATCTTCACTTTCAGTTTCGTGCCGGGTACCGCCAGATCGGGGCGGACATAACCCATGCCGATCTGCTTGCCGAAGGCCACCGAATAGCCGCCCGAGGTCAGACGGCCAATCTTGACGCCGTCCAGCAGTAGGGCCTCTTTGCCCCATGGATCGGCATCCGCCGGACCGTCGATCAGCATCGTGCAGCACTTTGACCGGATGCCGGTTTCCTGCATCTTGGCCTTGCCGCGGAATTCTTTCGACAGGTCGACAAAGCGCGGCAGGTCGGCTTCCAGCGGGGTCGCATCGCGGCCAAGTTCGTTGCCGAAGGCGCGGTAGGATTTTTCCTGCCGCAGCCAGTTTTGCGCCCGCGCGCCGACCGGCTTCAGCCCATGCTTTTCGCCGACCGACATGATCAGGTCCCAAAGGTAGCGACCGAATTCGATGGGATAGTGGAGTTCCCAGCCAAGCTCTCCCGTATAGGCCACGCGGATGGCGCGGACCGGGCACATGCCAAGTTCGATGTCGCGGCAGGTCAGCCAGGGGAAGCGCTTGTTGCCCAGAACCGTCGCGGGGTCGGCGTCCTTGACGATGTCTTTCAGCAATGCGCGGGCGTTCGGACCGGCCAGCGCATAGACGCCCCATTGGGTAGTGATGTCATGGATGTCGATGTGGCCTTTGCCCTCGGCCATCCAGTCATCGGCGCATTTCTGCAGGAAATCATAGTCATAGGCTGTCCATGCCCCGGCCGAAATCAGGTAGTATTCATCCTGCTTCAACCGGACGATGGTGTATTCGGTGCGGGTGGTGCCGTGGTCGGTCAAGGCATAGGTCAGGTTGATCCGGCCCACACTCGGCAGCTTGTTGCAGGTAAAGTGGTCAAGGAACGCCGTCGCACCCGGCCCGCGCACCAGATGTTTGGTGAAGGCTGCGGCGTCGATGAGGCCCACCGTGTTGCGCACCGCGTTCGCCTCAGCCACCGCGTGCGGCCACCAGGCCCCACGCCGGAAGCTGCGGCCATCGTGGTCAAAGCTGGCGGGCGCGTCCTTAGGGCCATAATAGTTCGGCCGTTCCCAGCCGTTCACCTGCCCCATCTGCGCACCCATGTCTTTCTGGCGGTCATAGGCGGGGGCGGTGCGCAGCGGGCGGGCGGCCTCACGTTCCTCATCCGGGTGGTGCAGGATGAAGACGTGGTTGTAGCATTCCTCGTTCTTGCGCGAAGCATATTCGGTCGTCATCCAGTTGCCGTAGCGCTTGGGGTCAAGGCTGGCCATGTCGATCTCGGCCTCACCTTGGGTCATCAGCTGGGCAAGGTAGTAGCCGGTGCCGCCCGCAGCGGTGATGCCGAAGCTGAACCCTTCCGCCAGCCACATGTTGCGCAGGCCGGGCGCGGGGCCGACCAGTGGGTTGCCGTCGGGGGTATAGCAGATCGGGCCGTTGAAGTCGTCCTTCAACCCCACGGTTTCCGACGATGGCAAGCGGTGGATCATCGACATGTATTCCGCCTCGATCCGCTCCAGATCCAGCGGGAACAGGTCAGCGCGAAAGCTGTCGGGAACTTCATAGGGGAAGCGGGCCGGGGCACCGTATTCATAGGGGCCAAGGATCCAGCCGCCGCGTTCTTCACGCACATACCACTTTGCGTCGGCATCGCGCAGGACGGGGTGTTCGGGATGGGTCTTGCGGTATTCGACCAGCATCGGGTCGGGTTCGGTGACGATATACTGATGCTCGACCGGAATCGCCGGGATCTTGATCCCCAGCAGTTTCGCCGTGCGCTGGGCGTGGTTGCCGGTCGCGGTCACCACATGTTCGGCGTGGATGTCATAGACCTCATCGGTCGGGACCAGCATGCCGCCTTTGTCCTCCATCCTTGTGACCGACACGATCCATTCCGACCCGGTCCAACGATAGCTGTTGACCTGGATCTTGCGCTCGATCGTGGCCCCCAACTGGCGGGCACCTTTGGCCATCGCCTGCGTCACATCCGCCGGATTGATATAGCCGTCCTGCGGGTGATACAGCGCGCCGACAAGGTCATCGGTCCGCAGCAGCGGCCAGCGGTCCTTCATCTCCTTGGGCGTCAGGAACTCGTGATAGACCCCGGCGGTTTCCGCGACCGAGGAATAAAGCATGTATTCGTCCATGCGTTCCTGCCGCTGCGCCATCCGCAAGTTGCCGACGACATAGAAGCCGGGGTTCAGGCCGGTCTCGGCCTCCAGTCCCTTGTAGAAATCGACCGAGTATTTGTGGATGTGGGTGGTCGCGTAGGACATGTTGAACAGCGGCAGCAGGCCCGCCGCGTGCCAGGTGGAACCGGCCGTCAGCTCGTCACGTTCGACCAGCATCGTGTCCCAACCGGCCTTGGCCAGATGATAGGCAATCCCGGTCCCGACCGCGCCGCCACCGACGACCAAAGCTTTGACATGCGTTTTCATTTGACGGACTCCAGGAAAGGGTTTGGCCCTATCTGCCAGAAGGGCGCAAGAGGGTGCAAGGCCACCCGACCTTTGGCGTCAGAAAACGACATGATGGCCGGAAAACGGCACTTGCGGTTCGACGGGAAGCACAAACTGCTTTAGCGTTTGCCAAAACGCGGGAGGCTGCGATGTCGTCAACCAAAGATCTGACATTCCGGGCGGGGCAACCTGGGGATGCTTCGGACCTTGCGATCCTGTGGGACGCCGCATCGCGCGGGCATGCCGCCTGGATTTGGGGCACGCTGGCAGGGCCGGGGCAATCCTGGCTCGAGGTCGGTCGCAACCGCGTTCTGAACGGCACGGATGCGCCCCACTATCACGCCAAATGGCATGTGGCGGAAGCCGAGGGCCGGATCATCGGTGCCCTCTTCGGTTTTTCGATTCCCGACCCCTATGTCCAGATCGACCTTGAGACGATCCATGCGTCATTTCACCCGATGATCGAGATGGAGATGGTCGCCAAGGGCTGCTGGCTGGTGCAGGCGGTGGCCCTGTTTCCCGAAGCACGCGGCAAGGGCTACGGTGAGGCGCTGATGAACCGCGCCTGCCAGGCCGCCCGCGACGCCGGTCACCGGCGTATCGTGCTGCAGGTGGAAAGCCCGAACACCGGAGCGATATCGCTGTATCACAAATGCGGTTTTGACGAGTGGGAAAGGCGACCCTTTGTGCCGTTCCCGGGCTCGGACGACGAAGGTGACTGGATTCTGATGGCCAAGGACCTTTAGGCCGACCTTGCCCTGATCTGTGCGCTTTTCCCCCGCCGAGCGGATTTTTTCGGTCATGCCGCCTGAAACTGCACCGGGATGAATGAAAAAGGCCCCGCCGTGACATCACGGCGGGGCAGGTGTCCCCAGATTATCCCTGGGACAGGCGTGTTCCTGATTTGAGTGCGCGGTGGAGCCGTCAGCCTCCATCTCGGCGCGGAACTTGGCCTTGTGGCGGTTGCCAAGGCTGAAAAGCTCCTCGCCCGGACGCAGCATGCCGCGTTCGACGACCTGACCAAAGGGCACACGCGGTTCAGCACTTTTCGATCCGGTGATTTCCAGCGCAGATGCGTCAAACCGGCGGACCCGGTCGATCCTGGCCTGGGCATGTCACGCTCTCCGGTGCGTGAGGCGCTTATTCGTCTGGCTGGAGACGATCTGGTCGTCGCTCTGTCGAACCGCTCGACCGTCGTGGCGCCGATCGATGTGCAGAGTTTTCCAAAACATGTCGAGGCGCTGGACATAGCGCAGCGGATGAATACCCAGCTGGCCGCCGAATTGCGCACAGACCTTAACCTGAAAACCATGGCGCGCCGCCAATGGGAGTTTGTGGCAGCCGTGAACGCGGGCAGACATCTTGCGATGTCGGAGGCAAACAAATCCTTTCACATGGCCATCGCAGACCTGGGCAGAAGTCCCTATCTGGCAGCCTTCTTTGAACGGCTGCTGAATCAGGGCCGTCGGATGCTTCACCTGCATTTCGCGTATCTTGAGCAAGGCAAACGGTAGGTCTTGCTGACGGATGAGCACGAGGAAATGCTTGGTGCCATCCGCGACAGGGATGTCGCCCGTGCCGACACTCTTGCGCATGCGCATACGCGGCAACTCCGGGACAACTTCATTCAGTTCATGAAGAAGAACTACGTTAAGGATGCACAGCTTGTCACACTTGGCCCCGCCGACTGACCATGAACCAATAGCCAGAACGCACCCTGTCGCAGAGGGACTAGACCCGCTTGCTGACATGCAAAGCGGCGGCATGCGAGGCGTCCCGTGCGGCTTCGGGCAGAGGCTTTCCCCTTACCAGCGCCGCACACAGCGTTCCGATGAAGGCATCCCCTGCTCCGTGGCTGGAAACTGCGTCCACCTTCTCGGCGGGCAGCGAGAACGCCTCATCGTCCGGCGTGACGGCGGCCAGCCCTTTGCTGCCAGCGGTGACAATCACGGCTTCGAATCGGTCGGACAACTGTCTTGCCGCATCTGCGGCGCTGTGCAGGCAGCAGACCGGACCGGTCCCCATCATCTCGGCCTCGACCGCGTTGACGACCAGAATATCGACCAGCGGTACCAGATCCGGTGACAGCACCCGCGCCGGAGCGGCATTCAAAAGCGTGCGGATACCGCGCGCCCGCGCCTGCCGCGCTGCCGCAATGTTTATCGCTTCCGGAATTTCGTTCTGCAAGATCAGCAAGCCTACATCTTGCCACAGGGCTTCGTCGTCCAGAGCGCCCGGGTCCGCACGCAGGTTTGCCCCCGAGACAATGGTAGCGGTATAGTCGCCTGCGGTGTCCAGGATCGCCACGCTCATCCCTGAGCCGACATCGGGCACCGCCGAGACAAAGGCATCCTCCACTCCCCCGTCTCGCAAGGCGCGGCGCAAGAAGGTGCCGAAGTCATCTGTCCCGACTGCGCCAAACATCCGGCTTGAGGCGCCCGCGTGCGCAACCGCAACCGCCTGATTGCCGCCCTTGCCACCGAACTTGGGATACCATCGACTGCCAACTGCAGTTTCGTCCTTGCGCGGCAGGTGGTCGGCCTCGACCATGATGTCATAGTGCAGACTTCCGACGACAAGAACAGTGGGGCGGGTCAAGGGGTGCTCCTTACAGCTTTCTTTTGGCCTGCACCGCGCGCATGGTGCGGGCAAGATTGGCGTCCGCCGTCGCCCGGTCGCGCTGAGCGACCGCGACGAAAAGGGCGTCCAGCAGGTTCAACTGGGCAATCCGCGCGGTGGCGTTTTCGCCCAGAAGCGGATTGTTCTGCGCGGTCGAACACAAGACCACATCTACCAGTTGCGCCAGCGGGCTGTCCGCATAGTTGGTCACAGCAATAGTGCGCGCGCCGTTCTTGCGGGCAAGCTCGACCGCTTCAAGGACCGCACTGGTGTTGCCGGAATGCGAAAAGGCGATGGCCACGTCATCGGGACCAAGCAATGCCGCGGACATCATCATCATGTGGGCGTCATCAAAGACCGACGACCGGATGCCGATCCGCAGGAACTTGTGGCTGACGTCGCGGGCAATCTGGGCCGACCCGCCAAGCCCGTAGAAATCCCGCTGCCGGGCGCGGTGCAAGTAATCCGCCGCGCGGTCGAACGCCGCGAGATTCAGAATGGCAAAGGTCTCTTCCAGCGCCTGCATGGCGGTGCGGAATACCTTCTGCACAATCTCGCCAGAGGTATCGTCGGTCCCGATCTCGGCATGCAGGGCGGCTGTGTCCGAGCGGTAGTAGTCCACCAACCCCTGACGAAACTCACGAAACCCGGCAAAGCCCAGCTTCTTGGCGACCTTGACCACCATCGCCTCGGACACGCCCGACCCGGTTGCCACCTCCCGAAGTGGCATCGACTCGTCGATATCCTTGCGCGCCAGAATGTCAGCCGCAACCTTTGCCTCAAGCGGAGTGAGCGCCGGAAGCTTCATCCTGATCTGTGCGCCGACTGCGCGCGCGTCACCCATGTCTTACCCCTGCTTGCCACTGGTCAGCTTGTCGATCAGCATGGCGACAATGATGATGATCCCGGTCGCAAGCAACTGGTAGAAGGCTTGCACGTTCATCAAGGTAAGACCGTTGCGCAGGGTGCCAAGGATTATCGCGCCAATCAGGGTGCCGATGATAGACCCGCGCCCGCCCATCAGGCTGGCCCCGCCAATCGCCGCGGCGGCGATGGCGTCCAGCTCCCACAGGGTGCCGAGGGTGGGTTCTGCAGCGCCCAGACGACCGATCAGGATCATTGCGGCCACTGCAGCCATCAGGCCGGAAATCATGTAAGCGGCAAGTTTGGTCAGCGTCACCGGCACTCCGGCAATGCGCGCGGCTTCAGGGTTGCCGCCAACGGCCATGAAGTATTCGCCCAAGGGGGTCTTGGTCAGGATCACCCAGACAAGCAGCGCCAGAATGCCAACGGCTATTACCGGGTTCGGGACACCCATCCATGCCCCATTGGTCAGGGCGCGAAACTCATCCGGCAGTCCGAAGATCGGGGTGCCGCCTGTGTAGATCAGCGCCAGCGCACGATACAGCGACAGACCGCCCAGCGTGACGATAAAGGGCTGCAACCCGCCCCAGGTGATCAGCGCGCCGTTGACGAAACCGCACGCGACGCCCACTCCCAAAGCCCCAAGGATTGTCAGCGGCACTGGCACTCCCGCCACCAGCATCGCCGCCCCCAGCACCGCCGACAACGCCGCCACCGGCCCCACAGAAAGGTCGATTCCGCCCGAGATGATGACAAGGGTCATCCCCAACGCGATGCAGGCGTTGATCGCCGATTGCTGGAGAATATTGATGATGTTTGGCGCGGTCAGAAAGGTTTCGGACTGCCACGCGAAAACCGCGCCGATCAGGATCAGACCCAACAGGGTTCCCGCCTCACGAAACCGGATGCGCGAAAAGAGAGACTGGATCAGGTTGGACATGGTGGGGGCTTTCACGAAGACGGAATGGCAGCTCTGGCGATATTGGCTTCGGTGATCTCGCCGTCCGGCAGTCCGGGGCCAAGCGTCGCGCTGATGCGGCCTTCACGCATCACCAGCACCCGGTCGGACACCCGTATCACTTCGGGAAGTTCTGAGGAGACGACGATCACCGCACGGCCCTCACTGGCAAGGCGTTCGATCAGGTCGTAGATCTCGGCCTTGGCGCCCACGTCGATGCCGCGTGTGGGCTCGTCGAAAAGATAGATGCGGGTGTTGGACGCAAGCCAACGGCCAATAATCGCCTTTTGCTGGTTGCCACCGGAAAAGCTGCCGATCGGGCGAGAGACATCCAGCGGGCGCAGGCCAACCTCGCGCATCAGCTCTTCGGACCGGGCCTTCAGCAGACCCTTTCGGATCATGCCCAGCCGAGAAAACCGGCGCAATGCGGGCAGGCCGATGTTGGTGGTGACCGGACGATGGCGAATGATGCCATCGCGCTTGCGTTCTTCGGGGACCAGACCAAACCCGGCGCGAATGCGGGCGCGGGGGCCGGCGGCGACGGGCTGGCCATCGATCATAACGCTGCCCGTATCGGCGCTGTCGACGCCAGCAATCAGGCGCAACAATTCTGTCCGCCCGGCGCCGACCAGTCCGGCAATGCCCAGGACCTCGCCCGCATGCAGGACAAAACTTGCGTCCTGAACCGCGCGGCCACGGGCAAGGCCTTGCACTGTCAGCACCTTTTGATTGGTGGCAAACCTATGATGACTTGCGGTGGCAAGGTCACGACCCACCATCAGTTCGATCACCTGCCCCACACCGGTTTCCGGGATTGGCACCTGTCCAACCAACCGCCCATCTCGCAGGATCGTGGCTTGGCTGCACAGGCGGAAAACTTCGTCCATCTTGTGGCTGACATAGATGATCGACACGCCCTGCGCGGCCAAATTGGCCACCACCTGCACCAGCCGTTCAAACTCGTTTGGCGTCAGGGATGAGGTCGGCTCATCCATCGCGATGATGCGGGCATTCGACCTTAGCGCCTTGGCAATCTCGACAATCTGGCGCTTGGCCACGCGCAACGATCGCACTGGGGCGGCAACGTCAATGTTGGCATCCAGCGGGGCCAATAGTCGGCGCGCTTCGGCCTCTTGGGCGCTGCGGTCGACCAGCAGGCCGCCAAACCGCCGCATGGCCCCGCCAAGAAAGATGTTTTGCGCCACAGACAATTCCGGCACCTGCTGCAATTCCTGATGGATCATTGCAATTCCGGCGGCTGTCGCATCGCGCGGAGAGGCAATGGTCACCGGTTTGCCGTCGATCCGGATCACGCCACCATCGGCACGGATCACCCCTGACAATACGTTCAAAAGCGTCGATTTTCCGGCGCCGTTCTCGCCCAGAAGTCCATGAACCTCGCCCGGACGCACGGTCAGTGACACGCCATGCAGCACCTGTGTGCTGCCATAGGTCTTGTCGATGCCGGAAAGCGATAGCCGGGGGAGCATGCTGTAAATCCTGAAAAGGTGCGGCCCGCCCGGGGAGCGCCGGGCGGGCCGCAGTTGCCCTTACTGTGCCATCAGCGCCGCGCGCAGCGCCGCCATGTCCGTGGTCGCATAAGTCTCGACGTTGTCCTTGGTGATCAACGCCTGCGGCGTTGCTACCACGCGCGGCAGATCCTGCCCGGCCATCAGACGCAGGGCCACTTCCATCGCGATCTCGCCGGTCAGAACCGGGAAGCTGTCGACGGTGCCGGTCAGATCGCCGGCGCGGACGGCGGCATAGGCATCCGACACGCCATCAGTGCCGAAGACGGCAACCTGGTCCTGCTTGCCCGCAGCCTTGACGGCTTCGACCACACCCAGCGCCATGCCATCGTTGTTGGCATAAAAGCCGATCAGGTCGGGGTGCTGTTGCAGGATGGTGGCAGCAGCGTTGAAAGCTTCTTCCCGGCTCCAGTTCGCAGGGACGCTGGCGACGACTTCGAAGTTGCCTGGGGCATTGATGGTTTCGGTGAAGCCAGCAGTCCGCTGACCGGCGGCATAGACGCCCGGCTGGCCTTCGATCACCGCAACCTTGCCGCCATCGGGACGGTTCGCGATGAACCAGTTGGCAACGTTGACGCCGTTGCCCTTCTGCACGTTGCCAACATAGTGCGTCGCCGACGGGATCACTGCGTCATTGACGTTAAGCACCGGGATGCCCGCAGCAGTCGCCGCTTCCACAGCCGGGATCAGGTTGGCGTCGGACTGGGGCGAGAACAACAGTGCGTTGAAGCCCTGGCTGATCAGGTTTTCCGCAATCGAAAGCTGACCAAGCTGGTCGCCTTCGGACTGGGCGGCCTGATAGACAAACTCGATGCCCAAGGCGGTGGCGACGTTCTGATAGCCCTCGCCCAGCGAGCGCCAGTATTCGTTGGTCAGTGTTTTCGACACGCCGCCAACCTTGGTGCCAGCAGGCGGGGCGGGCAGCGGGCCGAACTTCGCTTCCAGCTCGGACCAGTCCATCCGGTCCGGTTCGCTGTCGGAATTCAGCGGGGCAAGATCCTGCGCCTGGGACATGCCCAGCGACAGGGCGAACACGCTGGCAGCCAGCGCGCCTTTCAGAAAGTGTTGCATTGTTTTCCTCCCTTTCAACACGATTTCAAGTGGTTTCGTAAAGTTATCCCGCCGTTGCCCTCGCAAGTGCCTGACGGGTAATCTCTTGCGCTTCAACGGGGTCCTGACGGCCTTGCGCCTGCGCCAGGCGGTTGTCGCCCTCTATCCTGTAGACTGCGTCCAGCATCCGCCGCACCGTGCGGATGTTGGCGGCACATTCAGCCACCGGGTCGAGGCCTGAGGCATCAGGGAAAGTGTCAAAGTAGACCGCGCCGTCGAACCCGCCGCGATGCACGGCGCGCAAAAGCTCCAGCGTCGCCTGTTCGTGAACGGCGCCAACCATCAGCCCGTCATCCCGCTTGGCGTAGCCATCGTTCAGGTGCAGACCCAATAGGCGCGAGCGGCTTTGGATCAGCGCCGCCGCAAAGGCCGGTTGTTCGTCGGCATACAATGCATGCGCAAAGTCGATGGTCACGCCCAGGTTCCCAAGGCCGACTTCGGCAATCGCCAGCAGCGTGGTCGCCGCATCGGGAAGGACCGAATAAGATCTTGGTTCATTTGGTTTATACTCGATGGATATCAGGCAGTCCGGGTCATGTGCGGCCACCTCGGCTATGCCCGAAACCTCATCTGCCCACAGTGCCGGATAGTCGCATTGAAAGGCATAATCCCAGCCATCCTGGCCCAGCCACAGCGTCATCATTGGTGCGCCCATCGCCTGGGCCGCATCAATCCCGCGCTTGGTCATGTCAATCGCTTCGCGTCGCACCGCCCGGTCCGGGTTGGTGAAAGCGCCGCGTTTGAAAGCCGAATTGGTGTAGTAACGCATCGCGAGGCCCGACACCTGCAACCCGCAATCGCGCACCATCTTTCCGACGCTGACAGGGTCATCGCCGACGTGATCGGGATAGTTCAGATCCAGTTCGCTCAGGCCGTCCACCGTGGCGGCACGGTGGATCATTTGCTCAAGACTCGGCTTGCCGGAAAGCTTCGGCCAATAGGCGTGCGCCCCCGAGGAAAACGAGTTTATCCGCGTTGCAAAACGGTGTCCGAGCATTCCGATCTCCACTTATACTTTACGGTAAGCAAAAAAGTTATGAAGTAAATGCTTTTTTGGCCCAGACCCTCCGCGGTGTGCAGCAACAGCCAGAACCACCCTTTGGATCGGGTCCCGGATACCGAAATTACTGATTATTGACAGCCACCTGCACCAATGGCGCCCGTGCCACCCAAGCTATGCTTGGCTTGCTGGCACGGGCTTCTTCGTGCCGATTTTCAGGCTGCGGCCTGACCCGCCATCACCGAATCACTGGTGTTTCCGGAATGCGCCGCCGCCCCGCACTGGGTGGCGGACCAAGCCAGGGCCGAGCCCCGGTTCGCCGCTGACGGGGTGCCTTACATGCCGCGCCCTGCGCATTTGGTCAGTTTTTGAATCATGCTTCGTGGCGGGCGTCAGCCTCGACACTGCTGAACACTAATCCTGCCTGGGTCGCCTGGTGGATGGCCTGATCAAGGACCTGTCCCTGACCGAACAGCGGCAGATCTACCGCAACACCTTCCGGGCGTTTTGCCGCCCAAGATCACATGACCGCGCCGATCTGCCATGGCACAAACTCGGCCCCGCCAAACCCCAACTGTTCGGAAAGAGTCTGTGCGCCTGAAGCTGTGGCGATAATTCTTTCCAGAATCTCGGCCCCCTTGGCAGCAATCGAAACCCCATCGATGATATCGCCGCAGTTGATGTCCATATCCTCGGCCATCCGCTGATACATCTCGTTATTGGTGGCCAGCTTGATGCAAGGACTTGGCTTGTAGCCCGACACCGACCCCCGCCCGGTGGTGAAGACGATAATTGTGGCCCCGCTGGCGATCTGGCCGGTAACCGAACAAGGGTCATAGCCGGGGCTGTCCATGTAGACGAACCCCGGCGAGGTTATCGGTTCGGCGAATTTGTAGACTCCGGCCAATGGGGCGGTTCCGCCCTTGGCCACCGCGCCCAGCGACTTTTCCAGAATGGTGGTCAGCCCGCCGCGCTTGTTGCCGGGGGAGGGGTTGTTGTCCATCTCGCCGCCGTTGATCGCGGTGTAGTTTTCCCACCACCTGATCCGCTCGATCAGCTTCTCGCCAACCTCTGGGCTGACCGCCCGGCGGGTCAGCAGGTGTTCGGCGCCATAGATTTCCGGCGTTTCCGACAGGATTGTGGTCCCACCCATCTGCACCAGCATGTCGCTTGCCACGCCAAGAGCCGGGTTGGCAGTGATCCCGGAATAACCATCCGAGCCGCCGCATTGAAGCCCGACGATCAGTTTTGACACCGGGGCAGGGGCGCGGGCAACCTTTGAGGCGACCGTTGCCATCTCGGCCAGCACCTCCAGCCCCTTGGCGATGGTCGCCCGGGTGCCGCCAATGCCCTGAATGGTCATGTAGCGGAAATTGCCGTCCGGGCGCAGGCGCCCCTGGCCTACCAGATCGGGCACTTGCATCACCTCGCACCCCAGACCCACCAGCAGGATGCCGCCAAAGTTGGCGTTGCGGGCATAGCCTTTCAGGGTGCGCATGAGGGTGTCATAGCCTTCGTTCACCCCCGACATACCGCAGCCGGAGTTGTGGACGATGGGCACAAAGCCGTCGATATTCGGCATCGCGGACAGGATCGGGTCCTTCTCTGCCGCCTCGGCAATGAAGCGCGCGACCGACCCGGAGCAGTTCACCGACGTGAGGATGCCGATATAGTTGCGCGTCCCGACCTGCCCGTCGGACCTGTGATAGCCCATGAACGTCCGTTCCGGCAGCGGCGGCAGGGGCGTGGCATGCTGGCCGATGGCATAGTCGGTGCTGTGCGGGCCCATGCCAAGGTTGTGGGTGTGGATATGACCGCCCGCCGGAATATCCTCGGTCGCCTGTCCGATCGACTGGCCATAGCGCAGGACGGTTTCGCCCTTCGCGATGGCACGGGTGGCAAGCTTATGGCCGCGCGGCACCGGGACGGGCAGGGTCTGACCGTCGACCAGACTGCCTTTCGGCAGATCGGCCAGCGCGATGACAAGGTTGTCTGTCGCGTGCAATCGGATAAAAGCGTCCGCCATGATGTTGCCTCCAATCCTGCGGCCTTCCTTGACAGGCGGGCCGCCAAGCCTAACATGTTAGCATGCTACAAGCGCCTTTGACCGGATCACAAGAGATGAATGGCGCGTCCCGGCTTTTGCCGTTGGACCGGTTTTCCGGGTCATTGGGTCAGCGGGTTCATCAAAGCCTGCAGCAGGCAATCCTGACCCTGACGTACCGTCCCGGCGAGATCATCCGCAAACCCGAGATTTGCGAACGGTTGGGTGTATCGCGCAGTCCGGTCGCCGATGCCGTGGCAAGATTGGCCGCCGACGGACTGGTCGATGTCGTGCCGCAGGCGGGCACCTTTGTCACCCGCCTGTCGATGACCGATATCCGCGAGGGGGCTTTCATCCGCGAGGCCATCGAAACCGCCGCCGCCGAGCGTGTGGCCGCGATGATCACCGACGACCAGTTGCGTGACCTGCGCCGCAGTCTGGTGCTGCAAGAGGCGCTGGTGGATGATGGCGACAGCCAAGGTTTCATGCTGTTGGATGGCCAGATGCACGAGATGATGCTGTCTTTCACCGGTTTTCCCCGGCTGCCTCAGGTTTCGCAGACGGCGTGGCTTAGCGTCCATCGCGCCCGGCAATTGATTCTGCCCGTTCCGGGTCGCCTGGAGACCACTCTTGATGAACACCGTCTGATCCTTGCCGCGTTCGAGGCTCGTGACCCCCAAGCCGCCCGTCTTGCCGTACAGCAGCACTTGCGCCAGTTGCTGACCTATCTACAGCCATTGGAGCGTGATCGCCCCGATCTTTTTTCCCCCAAGGACAGCCATGACCCTGCTTAACCGTCCGCGCTATGCAACTCGGCTGAACGCGTTCAAGCAAAAGGGCGATACGGTGGCCCAGATGATCGCTGCCGCAGGTCGGGTTGGGGGCCTTGATGCGGCGGATCTGAACTTTCCCGATCATTTCGACCATCACTCCCCGGTCGAGCTTTCCAAGCTTCTGGCCGATCACGGCATGGCTCTGAATGGCCTTGCGATGCGGTATTACACCGATCCCGGTTTTCGGCTGGGGGCGTTCACCCACCCCGATCCCACCCTGCGCCGTGCCGCCATCGACCTGACCAAACGGGGCCTTGATGCCTTGGCCGAGATGGGCGGAAGGCTGATGACCCTTTGGTTGGGGCAGGACGGGTTCGACTACAGTTTTCAGGCCGACTACGCCCGGATGTGGGACGACAGCATTGCCGCGATTGCCGAGGTGGCAGACCACAACTCCGCCATCGACATTGCCATCGAATACAAGCCGAACGAACCCCGCGCCCATGTGGTGATGCCCGACATGACCACCACCCTTCTGGCTTTGGCGCAGGTGGCGCGACCGAACACCGGAGTCACGCTGGATTTCTGCCACATGCTGTTCGCCGGCGAAATGCCCGCCCGCGCCGCGATGCTGGCCGCACGCCACAGCCGCATTCTGGGGGTTCACCTCAACGACGGCTACGGCAAGCGCGATGACGGGCTGATCGCGGGGTCCGTCCATCCGGTGCAGACGGTCGAGCTTTTCGTGGCGCTGGACCGCGCGTGCTATGACGGGGTGATCTACTTCGACACCTTTCCCGATCACGGGGGCACCGATCCTGTTGGCGAAGCGCGCGCGAATATCGCGGTAACCGACCGGTTGCGCACTATTGCGACCAGCTTGGCGGCCAATGCTGATCTGGCCCGCGCGCAAGCCGCGCAGGATGCCGCCGCCGCCACCCGGATTGTCATGGCCGCCCTTTACGGGGCCTGATCAAACCGTCCGGGATCATACGGGCGCATCCACCCGCAACAGCCCCTTTGCCTTCAAATCCTGCCACAGCGCGGGCGGGATCACAGCTTTCGCCGCCACCAGATTGGCGGCCATTTCCGCCACGCCTTGCCCGCCGGGAATAACCGACACTACCGCCGGATGCCGCAGGGCAAACTGGAACGCTGCATCGACCAGCCGCACGCCATGGGCGGCGCAAACCTCTTGCAACTGCCCTGCCCGCTTCAGCACCCAGTCCGGCGCCGGATCATAGTTGTAAAACGCCCCCGGCTTCGGCCCGGTGGCAAGCACGCCGGAATTGTAGGGTCCGCCGAGAACGATCCCCACGCCCCGCGCCATGGCCAGCGGCAGGAAGGTTTCCAGCGCCTCCTGCTCGAGCAGGGTATAGCGCCCGGCCAGCAGGAAGATGTCGAAATCGCCCCGCTCCAGTAGCCATTGGCAGGGCTGCCATTCGTTCACGCCCGCCCCAAAGGCCCGGATCACCCCTTGCTCGCGCAAGGCCAGCAGCGCGCGGTAGCCGCCCGCCATGAATTCATCCAGCCGCGCCTGCAACGCTGCGGCAGAGCCGTGGTTGAAGACGTCCAGATCATGGGCGTAAAGCACGTCGATCCGGTCAACCCCCAGCCGCTCCAGCGAAAACTCCAAAGAGCGCATGGTGGCGTCATAGCTATAATCGTAAACTTCCGCCCGCGCAGGCACGTCGAACCACTTGGCCTGCCCTTCGCGCAGCGCTGGATCGACTACCCGCAAGAGCCGCCCGATCTTGGTTGAAAGCACATAATCGTCGCGCCGCTTGCCGCGCAAAGCCCGGTTCAGCCGGGTTTCTGAAAGCCCGTAGCCATACAAAGGCGCGGTATCGAAATAGCGCACGCCGCCGTCCCAGGCGGCCTCCAGCACCGCCTGCGCGTCATCCTCGGAAATCGCCCGATACAGGTTGGCAATCGGCGCCGCGCCGAATCCAAGCTCGGTAAACGTCAACCCGCCATTGCCTAAACGATCCCAGTGTCTTGTTGCCAGCATCTGCGTCTCTCCTGTTGCTGACATGCTAGTGTGTTCCTGCTTTCCGTCCAATATCATTCGCGCTAGCGTGGCGCATCAGGGAGGGTCAAATGTCGCGTTTCAAGGCCGTTTTCGGCGTCAACAAACCGGTTATCGCCATGGTGCATCTTGGGGCCTCACCCGGCGCACCGCTGTATGATTCCGAACGGGGAGTAGACGGCATCCTTGCCGCCGCCCGCGCCGATCTGCGCGCCTTGCAAGCGGCAGGCTTTGACGCGGTGATGTTCGGCAACGAAAACGACCGCCCGTATGAGCTTAAGGTCGATACGGCCACCTCGGCCACCATGGCCTATGTGATCGGCCGCTTGCGCGATGAGATTACCGTGCCTTTCGGCGTCAACGTGCTGTGGGACCCGATGTCCAGCTTTGCCGTAGCCGCCGCGACCGGGGCGCGTTTCGTGCGCGAGATTTTCACCGGCACTTATGCGTCAGACATGGGCATCTGGGCCCCCGATGCCGGGGCTGCAGTCCGCTATGCCCAACGCCTTGGCGCGGGAGGGGTGGCGCGGCTTTACAATGTCTCGGCCGAGTTTGCCGACAGCCTTGACCGTCGCCCCCTGCCCGACCGCGCCCGCTCTGCCGTCTTTTCCTCGATCCCCGACGCGGTGCTGGTGTCGGGCGCGATTACCGGTGAAGCGGCTGCAATGGGTGATCTGGAAGGCGTCAAGCGCGTCCTGCCGAACACCCCCGTCCTCGCCAATACCGGCGTCAAACACGCCACTGTCGCCGATGTGCTGGCGGTGGCCGATGGCTGCATCGTCGGCTCGGCGTTGAAACACGGCGGCGACACTTGGGCGGCCGTTGACCCCGACCGGGCCGCCGATTTCATGGCCCGTGTCCGTGCCGCGCGGGGCGGCAAATGACGCTGCACTCCGTCGCCGACCTGACCATTCAATTGATGCTGATCCCCGGCCTTTCCGGCTATGAAAGCCGGGTCTCCGCCGCCATCGCTGCGCATCTGGATGCACTTGGACTGCCACACAACAGCGACCGGCTGGGCAACTTGCGCTGCACCATCCCCGGTGATCCCGCGCTGCCGTCCGTGATGATCTTCACCCACATGGATCAGCTTGGCTTTATCGTCCGCAAGGTCGAAGCCAATGGCCTGATCCGGTTGGAACGTCTTGGCGGCGTGCCCGAGCGCGCTCTGCCCGCCCAGGCGGTGGTCCTTTGCACCGATCATGGCGACTTGCCTGCGCTGATCGCCAACAAAAGCCACCACGCGACCACCCCGGATGAGAAATACAAGGTCCTGCCCTACACCGATCTTTTCGTCGACGCGGGTTTCACCAGCAAGACCGAAGCCGAGGCCGCAGGCGTCCGCATCGGCACCCCGGTCACCTATCTGCCCCGCGCTTTGGCTCTGGCCAATGGTCGCATCGCCGGAACGTCGGTCGATGACCGCGCCGGGTGTGCCGCCCTACTGAAATTGGCCGAGGCGCGGATGGGAAAGCCCGGTCCGACGGTGCATTTCGTCTGGTCGGTGCAAGAGGAATTCAACCTGCGTGGCGTCCTGCCCGCCGCAACCGCCCTTGCCCCAGCCATCGCGTTGCAGATCGACTTGCTGCTGGCCTGCGACACCCCCGACATGACCGCGCGCGGCGACGTGACCCTTGGTGGCGGCCCCGGCATCAGCCTTTACAGTTTCCATGGGCGCGGCACTTTGAACGGTGTCATCCCGCATCCGGCGCTGGTCCGGCTGTTTGAAACCGCCGCGACCTCTGCCAACGTCCCCCTGCAGCGCTCTGCCCATACCGGCGCGCTCACCGATCTGTCCTATGTCCAGTTCATGGGTTCCGAAGGCGTCGCCTGTCTCGATGTCGGCTTCCCGATGCGCTACTCGCACTCGGCGCTGGAGGTGGTGGACCCCGCTGACCTTAATGGACTCGTCTTGCTCCTGGATACCGCCCTTTCCGCCATCACCTCAGATCTCAAGCTTACCCGATGACCCATACCCTTGGAATCGACATCGGCACCTTTGAATCCAAGGGCGTTCTGGTGGACGGCCAAGGCAGGATCACCGCCAGCGCTTCCCGCCCGCACAAGATGATCGTCCCCCGCGCAGGCTGGGCCGAACACCGGGCCGATGAGGATTGGTGGGGCGACTTCGTCCACATCACCCGCGCGCTTCTCGCACAGTCCGGCCTGGACCCCGCAGACATCAAGGCTATAGCCACCAGCGCCATCGGCCCCTGCATGCTGCCAGTCGACAGTGCAGGCAAACCCTTGATGAATGGTGTCCTTTACGGCGTTGATACCCGCGCCACCGACCAGATTGCCACATTGAACGCCCGGATCGGCGCGGAGACCATCCACCAGCGCTGCGGCAATGCGCTGACCTCGCAATCGGTCGGGCCAAAGATCCTGTGGCTGAAGGATACCCATCCCGACCTTTACGCCCGGACAGCAATGGTCCTGTCCTCGACCAGCTATCTGACGTGGAAGTTGACGGGCGAATATGTCATCGACCATTACACCGCCGCGAACTTCTCGCCGCTCTACGATGTCAATACCCAGGATTGGTCCGCCGACCTCGCCCCCGAGATCCTGCCGCTTTCGAAACTGCCCCGCCTGATGTGGTCGACCGAGATCGCCGGGCATATCACGGCAAAAGCCGCGCAGGAAACCGGTCTTGTGCAAGGCACCCCGGTGATCTGCGGGACGATCGACGCGGCTGCCGAGGCGGTATCGGTCGGAGTCCAGCACCCGGGCGAGATGATGATGATGTATGGCTCGACCATCTTCATCATCCAGGTCACGGCAAACCCGGTCCGCGACCCGCGCCTGTGGTATGCGCCCTGGCTGTTCCCCGGCACCCATGCCTCGATGGCCGGCCTTGCGACAAGTGGCACGCTGACCCATTGGTTCCGCGATGAATTGGCCCGCGACACCGATTTTCCGGCGCTCGTGGCCGAGGCGAGCATCAGCCCGAAAGGTGCCAAGGGCCTGCTCTGTCTGCCGTATTTCTCGGGTGAGCGGACACCGATCCACGACCCCCGCGCGCGCGGAGCCTTCTTCGGCCTGAACCTGACCCACACCCGCGCTGACATGTTCCGCGCCGTTGTCGAAGGCGTCGCTGCGGGCACCGCGCATGTGCTGGAAACCTACGCGCAGGCTGGGGCCAGCCCTGACCGGGTGCTTGCCGTGGGCGGCGGCACGAAGAACGCGCTTTGGCTGCAAGCCACGTCGGACTTTGGCGGCGTCATCCAGCATGTCTGTGCAAAGACGGTCGGGGCCAGCTATGGCAACGCCTTCCTTGCCGCCTTGGCCATCGGCACGGCGAAGCCCGCCGACATCGCCCTATGGAACCCGAATGAACGCACCATCACTCCGGACCCCGTTCCGGCCTACTCGGTGCTATACCCGCTGTGGAAACGGCTTTACACTCAAACCAAAGATATCATGCAGGACCTGCCATGAACCCGCTACTTTCTGCCCTGCGGGAACTTGAATCCGTGGCCCTTGGTCTTGACGAAGCGCAGGTCGAAAACGCCTGCCAGACCATCGCCCGCGCCCGCCGCATTGTCGCCTATGGCTGCGGGCGCGAGGGGCTGATGATCCGCGCGCTGACCATGCGGCTGCATCACCTTGGCCTGACCGTCGCTATGCAAGGCGACATGAACGCGCCGCCGTTGGCTCCGGGCGATCTCTTCCTCTGTTCTGCCGGGCCCGGAGAGCTTTCCACCGTTAGCGCGCTGATGTCCGTGGCCCAGCGTGATGGCGCGCAGGTCTTGATGATCACTGCCGAGCCCGACAAGCCCAGCCCCCGCCGCGCCGATCAGCTTTTGGTCATCCCCGCACAAACCATGGCCCGCGACCTTGGCGGAACCTCGACCTTGCCAATGGGGTCGCTTTACGAAGGCGCTATGTTTCTGGTCTTTGAAATCATGGTCCTGCGCCTGACTGCGATCCTTGGCCAGACCCCGGAAGCGATGAGCGCCCGCCACACCAACATGGAGTAAGCCATGCAGTTCGCCCGCATGCGCCCGCATCAGCTGCAAGCTGCCATCGCCGCCGATACCCCGGTGGTGCTTCCGATCGGGGTGATGGAATACCACGGGTGCCACCTGCCCGCGGGCGTCGATCTGCTGGCCGTGACCGAGGTGCTTGACCGTCTGGGCGATCAGATCATCACCCTGCTGCCCTTTGCCTATGGTGCCGCGTCCCATGCGGTCGCGGGGCCCGAGGGAACCGGAACGTTGCACATCGACACCACCGCCATTCTTCCACTGGCCGAGGCTTTGTTTGCCGCGCTGCTTCGGTCGGGTTTCCGCAATATCCGTGGCGTAATCCATCACCAGACCGAAGGCTTTGATCAGGGCATGCCGACCGACCTGGCCTTCCGCCTGGCAGGCCGGAATGCGATCATGCGGCATCTTGAGGCGACGCGGGGCCCCGGCTGGTGGGGTGACCGCGCCATGCAGGGTTATTACGACGATCAGGCACGCGGGGCGGACCCGTTCAACTGGATCCAGATCCATCCCTTGTTCCCGAAAGGAGCGGCTTTCCCGTTTGACCATGCCGGAAAAGGCGAAACCGCGCTGATGCAGGCGCTCGCGCCCGACACCGTGGACATGGCCCGCGCCGGGGACGGGGGGCACTGGTATACCAAGGATGCAGGCGAGGCCTCGCCAGCGATGGGAGAAGCCGGGGTGCAAATCGCCCTTGCCCATCTGCGCCAGGTGCTGGGGCTTGCCGGGTAGATGGGCAAGTCGGTGTTTTCGAGTTTCCGAAAAAACCGACCTATTGCCCATCCTACAACTCGGGCAAGTCCACAACGCCCTTTTTCAGGATGAAACAGCCATAGGGCCCTGAGTCCGCTGTGCGGATGATGGCAAAGGCCCGCTTTGCTGCGGCGTAAAACGCGAACCGCTCCAGAGCCTCGATCGTCACCGCGCGCCCGTCGGCCTTGTCCACCACCGCCTGCATTCTGGCAAAGATCGGCACGACGCTGTCCGGGTTGCCTACAACCTGCATCCGGGCCACTGGGGCGGGCACGAAAGTATCCAGCGGCATCAACGTCAGGATCGCCGCTGCCCCCGTGGGAATGTCGCAGCCCGCCATGTCGATCAGCTTGCCATAGGTCGTTTCCTTGGCAATCGTGACGGCGGGATGGTTCACATCGCAGATCACCAGATCATCGCCATGCCCCATTAGCATAAGCACATGCAAGATCTCGGCTGACAGTCGCTGGTCGATGCCTTTCAGCACTACTTTACCGCCCCGGCTGCCATGCCCTTGATGATATAGCGCTCCAGCACCACCCCGATCACGATCAGCGGCAGGATCGCCGCCCAAGACAGCGCCGCCATCGACCACCAGGAAATCCCCTGACTGCCAGTCTGACTGGCCACCATCACCGGCAAGGTGTTGGCGTGGGTCGAGGTCAGAAGCGCCGCGAAGAAGTACTCGTTCCAGGTCAGGACCAGCGACAGGATGAATGCCGCCACCATCCCCGGCAGGGCGATGGGCAGGATGATGGTGATGAACGCGCCCCAGATCGACAAGCCATCGACCAGCGCGGCCTCTTCCAACTCGGTCGGGATGGATGAGAACTGATCCCGCATGATCCAGATGACGATGGGCAAGACCGACAGCGTATACAGCAGGATCAGCCCGATCCGGGTGTCCAGCAGAGCCAGCTCCTTGTACAGAACCAGCATCGGCAGGGCCAGAACCACGGGCGGCAGGATCAGTTGGGACAGGAAGAAGAACGAAATGTCGCTGTTGCGCATCCAGGCGAATTTATAGCTGAACCTGCTGAGACCGTAGGCCGCCAGCGATCCCAGCGCCACCGCCAGCACGGAAGCGGTGACCGATACGATTGCCGAGTTCGAGAACCGCTTCAGGAACTCGGCCCGGACGGTGCTTTCATTGCCCCATGTATCTGGCGATAGCCCCAGCGACCGCCAGCCCAACCAGGCCGGAAAGAAGTCGACCCAGGGCAACATGTGCCCCTTCATCACGTCGGGGGCCGTCTTGAAGCTGGTGGTCAGCGTCCAGTAGATCGGGAACAGGCAGATGAACGCCCATAGGATCAACAGCGCGTAGACGGTCGCCCGCCCGGTCCACCAGCGGGCCTGAAACGCGCGATCGCCAGGGCTGTCGTGAAAGATCTGGGCGTTGGCGGGGGGCATCGGGGTTCCGGTCATGTTCGTGGCCTTGCATATCGGTCGGCCAGCTTCATCAAGAGGGTCATCACAAGAATGATGACCACAAGATAGACCATGGCCAGTAGCGTGCCGTAGCCGACGTTTGACCGGTCGCGATACTCACGGAAGATGAACGATGTGACGGTATCGGTTGCACCCCCCGGCCCGCCCGAGGTGACGGCGATGACGATGTCGGCCAGCTTGAGCTTGAAGATGATGCGGATCAGGATCGCGGTGATTGACACCGGCAGCATCATCGGGAAGGTCACCTCCCAGAACGCCCGCCAACCGTTGGCGCCATCGACCTTGGCAGCCTCGTTCAGTTCTTTCGGAATGGCCTGCAAGCCCGCAAGGATCATGATCATCATGAAGGGAATGAACGTCCAGGCATCCATAAGCATGATCGTCGCCTTGGCAATCCAGGGGCTTTCAAAGAAGGATGGGTTGTCCCAGCCCAAGGCCCGGCCCAGGCGCGAGATTGGGCCAAAGCGGGCCTCCAGCATCGACTTGCCGATCATCCAGCTGACCGCCACCGGGGAGAGCATCAGCGGCAAAAGGAAGGCGACGCGAAAGAATTTGCGCGCCCGGATTTCGGCGTTCAGAGCCAAAGCAAGGCCAAAGGCGATGGCATATTCGACAAGGATCGCAAGCACATACCAGACCATGTTCAGCATGGCGTTCCAATAGAACGGGTCGGCCCACATCTGCCGCACATTGTCCAACCCGTTGAACTGGCGGCCATCGGGGCTGGAGAGGTTCCAGTCGGAAAACGCGATGATCAGCCCGAACAGCAGCGGAAACACCGTCAGCGAGATGACGAACAGCGCCGCAGGCAGCACGAAAAGCGTGCGTTTGCCATGTTCGCCGTATTGCAGGACCTGCCCCCAGCACAGGCAGACGGCCCACATGACATAGGCGTAAAGTGTCGGGCGCCAGTTTTCAAAACCCAAGTCCCACCAGCCTAGAACCTGCGCCAGTTGACATGCGGCTATGATGACCATGCAGACGGCGGACCCCCAGGTGATCGCGCGGCCAAAGGCCTTTCGCCCAGCTGAAATGCTGTCGTTGGTGACAACGTGAAGAAGGTCGCCTGAACTGCTCACCGGATCGTCCCGTCTGGGAAAAGCAGGGCGCGCAATTCATCGCGCGCCCTGCGGTATCGGGAATATGGGGGCGCAGATCCGCGCCCCCGATGTCGTCACATCCCCAGGCTGGCCTTGTAGAGCGCAATCTGGCTGTCACGGCCGATGTCGTCGGTGATCTTATCCCAGGCGGCGGCGATGGCATCGGCCCCCTCCTGCGCCGAAGCGTATTGGCCGGCATAGATCTTCGACAACTCGTCCTCGGCAACCGAATAATACTGGAAGATTCCAGGGATGCGCGGTTCGATCGCCGCGTTCGGGTGGTTGTAGCTGTCCGCGTTCGAGCCGAGGTAGTCCTCGACAAAGGCGCGGTCATAGCCCGCCGCTTCCCATTCGTCATACTGGAAGTGCGAGTTGCGGTAGGGCTGGAAGCCCGAAGGATAGGCCGACATCCACAGCGACAGGTCCTTGCCACCCAGGTGGGCCGCAGCAGACCAGGCCGCCTTGCGCTTCTTTTCATCGGCAGAGACGCGGTTGGTGACGTAGACGCCCCAACCAAGGTAGGCCATGTTCGGCGCTTCGTTGTAGGTCTCTTCCCAGGCACCGCTCGCCGAGTTGTAGACGCGGTCGGAACCGGGGTTGATGCCGAAGCCGACCACATCGCCCACAACAGAGGTATCGGAGGTGCGCGCGTTCGACCCGACGTCGCCCCACCACATCAGGCTGGAGCCCGTGCCGGCAAGGAATTGCGAAAAGGCCGTCGTGCCCGGATCAGCGTTGATCTGGTCAGCCGGGTAGGCGCCAGGGGTGGCGATAAGGTCCAGCACGTCCTGAATGGCCTGCACCCACGCCGGGTTGTTGACGCGCGGCTTCATCGTGTCGGCATCAAACAGCCAGGCCGGATCGGACGGGTGCTTGGCATAGGCCGCCGCCCGGTTTTCCAGGAAGTAAAAGCCAAAGCCGCCCCAGCCCTTCAGCGGATCAAGATAGCCAATCGCGGCTTGTCCGGTCAGCGGATCGGTCTGCCCGACAACGGCCTTGGAATAGGCATTCACCTGTTGCCAGGTCTTGGGCACCTCCGCGCCGCCGATGGCCCCCTCGCCGAAGTAGTCCTTGCGGTAGGCAAAGGTGTGGCAGTCGCCGTCGATGGAAATGCGGTAGGTCTTGCCATCCCAGGTGCCGACCGGGGCCTTGAGATAGCCCACATAGTCGTCCATTTCGATCTGGGCCTTGACCCAATCGGGCATCTCGTCCAGCAGGCCCTTGCTGGCGGTGTCGCCTTCCAGCGGCGCGCCCATGGCAAGAATGTCGAAATCGACGGTGCCGGTGGCAATGCTTTGCTGCAGACGCGGGTTGTAGTCGGCCTGGGCAAGGTCGATCCAGTTGATCTTGGCGCCGGTGTAGGTCTCCCAGCCTTTCAGCAGGCCGCGGAACAGGATGTTGTGCAGCCCGTTGTTGTTGATGCCGAAGAAGGTAAGCTCCACCCCGGCAAACTCACCTTCGGCCACGTTGGCCTTGGTGGCGTCAAGGCACATCTCACCGACCTTTTGCCAGTCGGAATCGGTGGGGCTGCCCATGCCGACGCCGGGAATCTTCAGGATTTCGGCGCGGACATTGCCATGGGCTTCGGCAGCGGCCATGCGTGCGGCCATCGGCAGCGCCGCGATTGCTCCAAGTGCAGTAGCACCTTGCAGCATCCGGCGGCGGCTAAGCGTGGCCCGCGACATTACCTCGTATAGATCGACCTTCAAGATAGCTCCTCCCTTTGGAACATGGCCCGACCCGGCTTGCCGGCGCGGCCTGGTGTCTGTTTTTTCTATTGTCACTGATAAGGCGGCCCTGCGTTCCTGACCTTTTCGGTCCGCAGGCGGAACAGAACGATCGGGGCCTCCCATACCCCGGTTTGGCAGATTCCTTGAGGGTAGCTTCGCAAGGCTGCAAGCGCCTGTCAAGATTCTAACATGTTAGTATGGTCAGCGGATAGACAGACCCCGCCTGGCTGGGATAGAAATCCGATCAGGGTTCAAGGGGGGCAAGCGTTTGGCCGAAGTGACGATCCGCGCTTTGCGCAAGGACTATGGTGGATTGCAGGTCATCCACGGGCTTGATCTGGATATTCCTGATGGGGCCTTCGTGGTGCTTGTCGGCCCCTCGGGCTGTGGCAAGTCCACCTTGCTGCGGATGATCGCGGGGCTGGAGGAAGTGACGGGCGGCGACGTGATGATCGGTGACAACCGGGTGAACAACCTGCCCCCGTCGGAACGCGACATTGCGATGGTGTTCCAGAACTACGCGCTTTACCCGCACAAGACGGTCGCCGCGAACATGGGTTTTGCTCTGAAGATGCGCGGGATGGACAAGGCTGCCGTCCGCTCCAAGGTGGAGCATGCGGCGGGCATTCTGGGCCTGACCCCCTATCTTGACCGCTTCCCGCGGGCCCTTTCGGGCGGTCAGCGTCAGCGCGTCGCCATGGGCCGCGCCATCGTGCGCGATCCTCAGGTGTTTTTGTTCGACGAGCCCTTGTCGAACCTTGACGCCAAGCTGCGCGTGCAGATGCGGACCGAGATCAAGGAACTGCATCAGAGGCTTAAGACGACGACGGTGTATGTGACGCATGACCAGATCGAAGCCATGACCATGGCCGACCGCATCGTCGTCATGCAAGGCGGGCGGATCGAGCAGGTCGGCGCTCCCTTGGAGCTTTACGACCATCCGGCCAACGTCTTTGTCGCCGCCTTCATCGGCAGTCCGTCGATGAACCTGCTGGAAGGCCGGATTTCCGGCGGCATGGTGGATGTCGGCGGCGCCCGCCTGCCGTTGCCCGCCGGAGTACCTGTCGATGAGGGGCGTGAGGTGATCTACGGCATCCGCCCCGAGCATCTGCACGAGGCCTCCGAGGGGCTGACCGGCAAAGTCGCCGTGATTGAACCGACCGGGTCGGAAACGCATGTGGTGGTGCGGCTTGCCGGGCGCGAGATGACCGCCGTGTTTCGCAACCGCGTGGCTTTTGCCCCCGGGGACACAATCACCCTTGCACCCGATGCCGCAGCGTCGCACCTTTTCGACAAGGCCACCGGTAAACGTATCTAGGCCAGCGGATTTGGGGAGAGTGCTTCATGCTTAAGGGGATCGACAACCGGCTGAATGCCGAAGTGTTGGGCTGTTTGCGGGCCATGGGGCACGGCGATGTGCTGATCATCTCGGACACCAATTTTCCCGCCGATCAGGTGGCGCGGGCCACCGTGACGGGCAAGCTTTTGCGGATGGAGAATCTGACGGCCGCGCAGGCGGTCAACGCGGTCCTGTCGGTTCTGCCGCTGGACACCTTTGTTGATGATTTCGCCGGCCGGATGGAGATTGTCGGCGACGCCAACTCGATCCCCCCCGTGCAGGCCGAGGTTCAGGCTGAAATCGACGCTGCCGAGGGCCGGTCGCGACCCATGACCTCAATCGAGCGTTTTGCCTTTTACGACATGGCGCGCCAAGCCTACGCTGTGATCCAAACCGGGGAGCGCCGGTTCTATGGTTGCTTCATGTTCCGCAAGGGCGTGATCCCGCCCGAAGCTTGAAACGGAAGGCCTAACCAATGAAACCCATTGTAATCCTTGGCATCTTCGTGGCCGACACCGCCTATCGCGCCGAAAGGCAACCGAAGATGGGCGAAACCATCCTTGGCACTTCCTTCGTGCTGGGGCCGGGGGGCAAGGGGTCCAACCAATCTGTCGCCGCCGCAATGGCCAGCTCGGGCGCGCGCGTCCACTTTATCACGCGTCTGGGGGCCGATGCCTTTGCCGATATTGCCCATGCAACCTGGGCCGAGGCGGGCGTGGTGCCCGAGGTGAAGGTGGACTCCGAAAGCTATACCGGTGCGGCCTATATCTTCATCGAAAACGCCACCGGAAATAACGCGATCATCGTCGCCCCCGGTGCTGCAGGCCGGGTGTCGCCCGAAGATGTCGAGGCGAAGGCCGATCTGATCCGCTCTGCCGCGATCTTTGTCACCCAACTGGAGCAACCGATTCCCGCCGCTCTGCGCGGTCTGCAGATTGCTCGTGTGGCAGGCGTGACCACGATCCTGAACCCTGCCCCGGCGGCCAGCCTGCCCGATGAAATGCTTGCGCTGTGTGACTATGTCACCCCCAACGAATCCGAAGCCGAGGCCTTGACCGGGCTGACCGTCACTTCAGTTGAAGAGGCAAAGCTTGCTGCCGCCGCGTTGCTGTCCAAGGGTGTCGGTGCCGTGGTGATCACGCTGGGTGATAAGGGCGCGCTCTATCACGACGCGCGCCAGTCGGTGCATGTGCCGGTAATCTCGGCCGGTCCGGTAGTGGAAACCACGGGTGCAGGCGATGCGTTCAACGGCGGTTTTGCCGTGGCGCTGGCCGAGGGTCGCGATGTGATCGACGCCGTGCGCTTTGGTTGTGCCACGGCGGGAATCTCCGTCACGCGCCCTGGCACAGCCCCAGCCATGCCCGCCCGCGCCGAGATTGAAGCGCTGCTGGCGCAGTAGCGCGCCCCGGCAACACGCGATGCGGGCAATCACACGCCTGTTTTTCGGCTTTGCCGTGGGTGGCCGCCTTAGAGAGAGAGAACAACCCTATCGCAGGTTTTCAGCGCGCTAGGTTGTGCACACTTTCAGGTATTTCCTGCACGGTGTCCGCGTCGACAGTCTAAAGTTCCCTTCGACATTCTGACCGCAAAGTTCCT
>CAIXBE010000018.1 GCA_903917595.1 uncultured Rhodobacterales bacterium | reverse complement strand
GGTTTGCCGTTCAGACGCACAAGGTTCGACTTGCCGCCGTGCCCGACGTGAAACTGGTGCGACTGCGGATCATAGGCAATCGCCGCATGCTGCTGACGAGAAATCGCCATATCCCCAAAATCCAGCGCAACCGTCTGGTCCAAACCACGCCCAATCTGAGATACGCCCTGAGAAAGGGCAAAGGCGGTGCCGACCCCCGGGCCGGACTTTACCACCAGCCAGCCAGCCGGGAACATGACGTAGCCCTGCCTGGCAGCGGTGTCGGCAACGGGTGCCTCGGTGTCATCGAACAATGGCACCACCGAGGTTGGTTGCGCATCGAAGCCCAGCACCCGCGTTTTCGACCGTGCGGGGCGCACGTTCGACATTGCCGGGGCTGAAACCGGCGCAACCGATCTTACCGGCATCACATCGGCATCATCGAGATCCCAGATGTTGACGGAAGGACCCTTGACCCCATCTGGCAGCGACATCTTTGTCTTCACGACCCGATTTGGACGAGCGCCATGAAACTCTGAGTCGGAGTCGGGTTCCGCTGGTCGCTGCTGGCTGGCGGCTGCCAAGGCCTGACGCAGGCGTTTGACCTCCAACTCGGCCAAAGCTGCCATGACCGGATCTGGACCAGGTTCAGCAAAAGCGGCCGGTTTTTCCACTTCCTCGGCGTTCCTGCCAAATATTGCGCGTAAAAACTTCACGACAGTCTCTCCAGGACTTTTTCATCATTCCCCGAACGCATCGACTCTAACTGGATAACCGAAAACCACCTGAAGCAGGCACACCTTCACGTTGAAGTGCAAAACCATAAGTTGCAACATCGTTCTTTATTTCACGTCGCAGAATTTCGGCCAGAACCGCCACCGAACCGACTGTCTCGCCGGTCGGGGTGTAGGACACCAACACGTCTCCGATCTGCAACCCGGATTCACCGGTCTTCGGAAGGGCGGAGACCATGATTCGCGACCCGGCGGGAGTCTCTAGTGATTCGAAGGCCAACCCGCCTTCCAGTGTCAGCAGATCGACCACCGGCACGGTTTCGACCCGGCGGATGACCTGCTCGCCGGGCATTGCCTCATAGCCGAAGATCACCTTGATGCTGTCTTGCCCGGTCAGCTCGATTCCGTCGGACATCATCGCCTGCAGTCGCGATCCATCCTGAACCGGCTTGCCGTTCACTTCGACAATCTTGAAACCCCGACGCATCCATTCGGGCGACCAAGGCAAAAGCGCGCTGACACGGTCAGGTTCGGTTGCGTCAGGAACAAACGGCATCCTGAGGGCAAGACCAATCGTAAAGAGTTCGATACCTGCGGCAACGGGTTCTGCGCTTGCCGAAGCGCCTGTCGTGGATGTCTGGAACCGGTCATAGACATCGCCGGCAATGGTCGACAAACCCGCAAACAATAGCGCCACCGCAGCAACTTGAACCAGCACATCGCGCCCTTTGCCGCGCGTCAGCTTTGCATACACAGAAGTTACCCCGGATGCCGAAGGGATCGAAGCCGAAGACGGCGTAACAACGGGTTCGTTCGCGATTGGTGGCATTTTCTCGGCCAGCATATCCAGCCATTCCGAAACTGACTGCAGCCGATCACGCGGGAAGATCGACATCGCTTTGTCGATAGCGGCAAGAAAGGACTCGGGATAGCCGCGGACCCGGCCCCGCAGCGGAACCTGCGGGTCACCTTGCCGGTTGGCGATCGACGAAAGCCTCTCGCGCGAGGTTTTGGGGGCCTCGCCAGTGATCAGGTGGCTGAAGGTCGCGGCCAACGCATAAAGGTCGCTGCACGGCGCCTGAAGACTACCGGTAATGTAGAACTCCTGGGGCGAATAGCCGTCCTTGACCACACGCAGCCCCGACAGGGCACGGCTTTTGCGTGTCTCGTCCTTGCGGGCGGCTCCGAAGTCGATCAGAATCGGCTCACCGGTGGCCTCGTCCAGCAGAATATTGTCGGGCGAGATGTCGCGGTGCAGGAACCCGCGCCCATGCACATGGCCCAGCGCATCAAGAACCTTTCCCAGCACCGCAACGATCTGATCCGGTGCCAGTCGCGCCGCGGTGCCGTCGATCGTCTCAAGCAGGTCCGACCCTTCGATAAGGTCCATCGCCATATAGGCAGTCCCTTGATCCTGAAAGACCTGATGCACTTTGACGATGTTCGGGTGGTCAAGCTTTGACAGGTTCAATGCTTCCTGTTCGAACAAGGTGACCAGCGAGCGGAACTCATCTTGCCGCCTGCGCGACCAAGAGGCGACCAGACCCTCGGAGCGTCGACAGAAGGCGCCGGGGAAGCACTCCTTGATCACCACTCGGCGGTTCAGCGAATTGCGTGCGATATAGGTGATTCCAAAGCCGCCCGCGTTCAGAAAGGATTCAATCGTGAACTGGCCCTGCAGGAGTTTCGTCCCGGGCTTGAGTTCGTCGGCGAAAGTCTCGATTCCGACATCTTCGATTTTGAACGCGGCAGACTGCATTGACGTTCCCACATCGGCCCACTCCACCCACCCCCAGGCAGAATGCGGCAAGCGTAAAGTGTGCCGCCCGAGTTTGGCCAAATCGTGATGTTATTTCGTTCGCTTTTTGCCGCATTTCCGCCCAAGGAATTTACGCGAACTGTGGGCCGTAAACCCCTTAAATGGCAGCATTTCCACCAGATATGGTCAAGTATCGCCGGCATTGGGGGCATTTCACCGGTTCAACCAGACCGTGATCACCGTCTGGATGCCTTTTTTTTGACACATCGCGCAAAGGTTGCAGGTCGGCGCCGACGGAAACAATCACCGGTTTTCGCCTGCAACGCGCCCGATTCTTGATTTCGTGCGGCCGATTCCCTTGCCCGCGACCTTGCCCTTTTGCCGGTCACATGACACCACCGGCACATGGTCGACATTTTCCTAAAGACGCTGCCGTTCTTCGCCGTGATCGGACTGGGCTATGTTTCCGGCCGGGCGCGGTTCTTTTCGGTCGAGGCGACGGCCTACCTGACCCGCTTTGTCTTTTACTTTGCCCTGTCCGCGATGCTGTTCGGCTTTGCCGCCAACCTGGACATCGGCGCGGTGTTCAGCTGGCCATTCGTGCTGGCATACACGCTTGCGACTACGGTGGTCTGGCTGGTCGTGGCCGGAGTGGCGCTGGTCCGCCGAACCAGCCGAGAGGTTGCGGTGTTCGAGGCCCACGCCGGGGTCATCGGCAACGTGGGTTTTCTGGGCATCCCGATGCTGTCGCTGCTACTGGGTCCTGACGCGGTCGGGCCGGTGCTTTTGGTTCTGGCGGTCGACCTGATCGTCTTTTCGTCGCTTCTGACCATGCTGGTAACCGGCCTGCGGGCCGGGCGGGTCGGGCTGCAGACCTTTGGTATCTTGGCCGTCGGACTGGCGAAGAACCCAATGATAGTGTCGGTCGCGCTTGGCATTCTGTGGGGAACGACCGGTCTGACCCTGCCGGGGCCGGTGAACGAATTTCTGACCCTTCTGGGCGCGGCGGCCACGCCTTGCGCGCTGTTTGCCATCGGCGCGTCCCTTGCCGGGCGCAGCGCCGAACGGGTGGAAATCGCGGGCTGGATCGCTTTTGCCAAGCTGGTGCTGCACCCGGCTGCCGTGGCTGCTGCCTGCTGGACCTTCGGTGTCAACGGCTACGGCGCTGGCGTCATGATCGCCGCTGCCGCCCTGCCGGTTGCGGGCAATGTCTTCATTCTGGCACAGCACTATGGTGTCGCGCCGCAACGGGTATCCACGGCGATTCTTCTGTCTACGGCGGCTTCGGTGCTGACGGTGACCGGGGTCATCGCGCTGATAAGCTAAAGGGGAATGACTTGAAAACCATCTCTGAAAACAGGGCCTTCGGTGGAATGCAGGGGGTCTACTCGCACCGCTCGACCGCCTGCGCCTGCGATATGACCTTCGGGCTGTTCCTGCCCGCGCGAGCCGAAGACGGCCCGGTGCCGGTTCTTTGGTATCTGTCCGGCCTGACCTGCACGCATGAGAATGCCATGGTGAAATCCGGCGTCCAGAGATGGGCGGCCGAGGCAGGGATTGCGGTGGTCTTCCCCGACACCTCGCCACGCGGTGAAGGGGTGGCCAATGATCCCGACTTTGCCCTTGGCCAGGGTGCTGGCTTTTATGTGAATGCCACCCAGACCCCTTGGGCGCCGCATTTCCGGATGTGGGATTATGTCACCGACGACCTGCCGCGCCTGTTGTTCAACGCCTTTCCGCTGGCCGAGGATGTGCAGGGAATCACCGGCCACTCCATGGGTGGCCACGGGGCGCTGACCATTGCGATGAGCTTTCCGGGAAGGTTCAAATCAGTCTCGGCCTTCGCGCCGATCTGCAATCCTACGGCCAGCGACTGGGGGCGGATGCAATTTTCCGCTTATCTTGGTAACGATTCTACAACCTGGAGCCCCTATGACGCCACACTTCTGACCAAGAAACGTGGTTTCGATGGACCAATGCTGGTGGATCAGGGGACAGCTGACCAGTTTCTGGACAAGCTATGCCCCGAGGCGCTGGCCGAGGCGATGGCAACTGCCCGTCAGGCGGGCACGTTCAGGATGCAAAAAGGCTATGATCACAGCTATTTCTTTGTTTCGACCTTCATGGAAGACCATGTCGCATTTCACGCCGATGCATTCCTTGCTTAGGCCGCTGGCTGTCGCGCTGGTGATTGCACTTGGCCTTGCGGCACCTGTCATGGCCAACTCGACCGATGTAGCACTTGAGGAGGGTTCCGGTGCCACACCGACCAAATCAGCCATGGCGACAGCCAAGACTGTCCTTGCCATCATCAACGCGGCGCGCGCCGAGGAAGGGTGCGGCCCGCTGAAGCTGAATTCCAAGCTAATGGCGGCTGCCCAGACACATGCAACCAACATGGCCGAAAAGGATTTCTTCGGGCATTCCAACAAGGATGGCAGCAAGTTTTCCGGGCGGGTGAAAAGACAGGGCTACAAGTTTCACATGGTCGCCGAGAATATCGCAGCGGGGCAGTCCAGCGCCGAACAGGTTGCGTATGACTGGCTTGGAAGCGCCGGTCACCGCAAGAACATCATGACCTGCAAGCTTAAGGATACCGGTATCGCGGTGGGCTATCAGGCCGATGACAAGCCGATCATGGGCAACAGCAAACCTTTCTACTACTACTGGGTGCAGGTTTTCGCCGCCCCATGACCCGGCTTTTCATCGACGCCGATGCTTGCCCGGTAAAGGACGAGGCCGAGCGTGTTGCAACCCGGCTTGGCGTGCGGATGCTGCTGGTTTCCAACGGCGGCATCCGCCCTTCGCAAAACCCGCTGGTTGAAAGTGTCTTTGTGGCTGCCGGCCCCGATGAGGCCGACAAGTGGATTGCCGACGCCTGCGGTCCGGGCGATGTCGTGGTGACCGGGGACATCCCGCTTGCCGCAAAGTGCGTCGCCGCGGGGGCGTGGGTCGTCAAACATGATGGGCAGGAACTGACGGCGACCAATATCGGCATGGTGCTGGCGTCACGCGATCTGATGGCCGACCTGCGCGCTGCCGATCCGTTCCGGCAGGGCGGCGGCAAGGCCTTTTCCAAGGCTGACCGCAGCCGGTTTCTGGACGTGCTCGACCGGATCCTGCGTCGACCTTAGCCCGTTCCAGCGCGCAGCTTCATGACTTTCTCCCATTTAAGGCCCGAGAACGGGGTCAGCACGGGATACAACCTCCTGAGTTCCTCCATCATATCCGGATGCCGCGCCCGGTTTACCGTCTCGAACAGCGAACTTGACTTAAGGTCATCGGGCAGGATGCCAAGAAGCGCATCCTCCCCATGCGGCACGAGCCACAGGCTTCTGTTCGCCTGATGGTGCAGGATGGAGTGCCGGATGTCGACAAAGCCGGCAGAGCTTTGCATGTCCTCCAGCAAGGGCAGCGCGCGCCCTAGCTGACAGGTCGTGCCGGTTCCCAGAACATCCATCTTGAAAGTTCGCTCAACGGGTTTTGTGAAAGGGAATGTCTTCCAGCCCGGGATCTTTTCCGGCCCCTTTGGCCCAAAGACGTTGCCGAAAAGTCCAACGACATTCCTGGTCGGGTCGATTACGTCAAACGGCCTAAGCATTCGCTCGACATGATCTAGTGGATAGACAATGTCGTCATCGATCGTGAACACAAAGTCATCATCGGCCACCTTGAAGGCAAACTTGCCGGCATCCTTCAGGTCGGTATTGGGAATCATCGCCTGAACCTTGTCCAGATCGCCAAGCTCCTCGGGCACGCGGTCATAGCCGTTCAGGCAGATGAACAGCCTGTCAACCTGTGGCAGGATCGACTGCACCGCCTGCATCAAGATCCCGGCACGCGGCGGAAAGGTAGCGAGATGGGCTCGGATCATCGGTGCATTCCATTTTCTCCAAGCCTGCCCATTCCCCTGACAGATGGCAACCTTTCAAGCTGACCCAGTTTCCCTCGGCCCCTCCGCAGGGCCGATATCTGCCAGCGCCACGCCATGTCGCCGCCAGAACAGACGGGCCGACCAAGCCCGGATCATCTGCCGCCATGGCACGCTCCAAGGCCCTCACGGGTATCCTTTTCGCCGCTGGCGGCTCGTTGATCTTTTCCGTCAATGACGTGGCGATAAAGTTCCTGTCGGACGGCTATGCGCTGCATCAGGTGATCCTGATCCGGGCCTTTGTAGCGCTGACCTTCATCCTGGCCGTGATCCACTTTTCAGAACGCGGCTTTTCCCAGTTCACCACCAATCGCCCCCGGATGCATCTCTTGCGGGTGGCAATCGTGATGGTGTCGAATGTCACCTTCTTCGTCGGCCTGGCCGCAATGCCCTTGGCCGATGCGGTCGCGGTCGCCTATGTCAGCCCCATCGTGATCACCCTGCTGTCCATCGTATTCCTGGGCGAAAGCGTCGGCCCAAGACGCTGGGCGGCAGTCCTTGTCGGCATGGTAGGCGTGTTGGTCATGCTGCGCCCCGGAGCCGGGGTAATCCAGCCAGCCGCATTTCTTGTGCTTATTTCGGCGGTTCTATACGCCAGCGGCAACCTTCTTGCCCGTCACATGGGCGGCACAGAAAGCGCCATGACGCTGTCACTTTACGTCCAGATCGGCTTCATCGTTGTCAGCATCGCAATGGGCCTGTGGGTCGGAGACGGGCATCTGGCTACCGAAAGCAAACTTTGGGCTTTTCTCTTTCGACCGTGGATCTGGCCGCCCATCAGCGACTGGCCGGTATTTCTTGCCACCGGCCTGTCCGTGGGGATTGGCGGGTTGATGGTAACCCAAGCTTACCGCACCGTCGAGGCGGGGCTGATCGCACCCTTCGAATATGTCGGTATGCCAATGGCCATTCTCTGGGGCCTGCTGATTTTCGGCACTTTCCCCGATGCGACCGGCTGGGCCGGCATTGCGCTGATCTGCGGCTCGGGTCTTTATGTGATCTGGCGTGAAACGGTTCGGAAACGGCAAGGGGATAATGACCCAACGGCCGCCAAGTGAAAAACCTGACCGGCGGCGCATAAAGCCCGACCAAGAAGCCCGAACGGAGACTAATCGATGATCACCATCGTCCCACGCGAAGCCGAGGCGCATCTGACCTGGCCTGGCCTTCTGGAGGCTCTTCAGGCCGGGCACCTGCGCCCAACGGCCGAGATCAAGGATCTGTTCCTGTATCGGGGCAAGGACACCATCCTGAATCGCGCCGCCTGGATCGACGGGCTGGGGGCGCTGGTCAAGGTCGCAACCATCCACCCCGGCAACACTGGTTTGGGCAAACCTGCGATCAACGGGGCGGTCACCCTGTTCGACGACCTGACCGGCGAGCTTTCCGCCATCGTCGACTTTCACCTGGTGACCAAGTGGAAGACCGCCGGCGACAGCCTGTTGTCCGCCAGCCGCCTTGCCCGCAAGGATGCGTCTGAGATCCTGCTGGTCGGCGCTGGCACCGTCGCGCAAAGCATGGTCGAAGCCTACAGCGCCCTGTTCCCCGACGCCCACTTCACCGTCTGGAGCCGCACCCGCGCCAGTGCCGAGGCTATGGGCCTGGCAGTGGCAGATGACCTGCAGACTGCAGTCCGCAAGGCCCACATCATCTGCACCGCGACCATGGCGACCGAACCGCTGATCAAGGGCGACTGGTTACAACCCGGCCAGCATCTTGACCTGATCGGTGCCTACAAACCTGGCATGCGCGAGGTTGACGATACCGCCATGTCCCGCGCCCGCCTGTTCGTCGACAGCCGCGCCACAACCCTGCACCACATCGGAGAATTGATCGAACCGCTTGCGTCGGGCGCGATCACCGAAGCCGATGTCATCGCCGACTTCTACGATGATCCGTCAGTTTACTCCCGCACCAGCGACTCCGAAATCACCATCGCCAAGAACGGCGGCGGCGCGCATCTTGACCTGATGACGGCAAACTACATCGCCAGAGAATGGTCTAAATCGGAACGCCATCAAACTGATAAAGACTAGGCTTTGCCTGCGGTAGGCGAACCCCAAATAGTTCCGATTTGCTCTTTTCAAAAATACTCCCAGCGGAGCGTGCCTGAGACAAGCGGCGAAGTCCGCGCAGTCGAGGCAAAGACTTGCGCGCTTTTGGCGCGCCCGATGTGATAGATAGTTGATCCGGGAATCTGGTCGGAGCGAGAGGAGCTCCCACCATTGCCGTAAGTGCTTGAGAACGCTTGAACCGCTGAATGCTGATTAAGTTCTGTGTCGCACTTGTGTGTCGCACTTGGCGTCCGGCCATGCAACTGGAAAGCATCTCGTTCTGCCGCATGTGAAACGAGAGGGACAGCGGAGATAGCTGAGCCAAGTGTCTGAGCGCGAGGACGGCGGCACTCTCAAAGCAGTTGGTGAGCGACCTTCGGTAGCCTGAACTGCTGGTATGCGAGTGATCTTGCTGACATCGCAAAATGGTTGGGTGACTTTATGTCTGACTTAATTGACCGGGTCGCATACGAGGCTCAGAGACACCAGAACACGACCAAATTCCTCAACAAGCATTCCTAAGAACTCAACAAATAAGCGGCTGGATTAAAGCGATCTCGAATTTCATAGATGTGCAAGTCTCCACGCGGCTTCACATCAATAGAAAGATACCTAGATGGGGATCGACATATAAGTTCTATGTTGGTACTGCCAATTGCGGCCAGGCCAAGTCCAATAGCATGGCTCTTTGATCCCAGTGCAACACCGACAAGACTATCAGAAGTGGAGTGGGTAGAAGCCTTCATAGCAAGAGCGGCAACACCCAAAGCATCGCATAGCGGGACGCTTAACTCGTTAACGTTTGGCTCAACCCTAAGCTCGTCATACGCAAGACGTTCGGCTCGGTGCATTTCCCGCTCTCCGCTCGGAGCGGACTCCGAAATGAACGCTAGAAAGACACTTCGCGGCTCCATTCTTTGAATGAATGGCAAAGTGAGACCTATCTCCCCGCCAACAGACACAAAGACATCGGTGTGCGAAGAAATATACCTCTCAGTCAAGAAATATGGTATCTGGACTGACCGCCACTCTCCTTCGGAAGTCAAGCCTCTCCTGCGCAAAGGCGTAGTAGACGTCGCTGTGTTACTTGACACAAGATCATAGGTTCCCGGTGAGTACAGGCAGTCGAACTTCGAGAAAAAGTCCGCGCGAAAACCAAGCCCCATAAGAAGCAGGAGGTATGACTTTGGCATACAAGTGATGTCAACCAAAAGGCGAAGTTGACGACGCAACTTAGATCGCATGGCC
>CAIXBE010000017.1 GCA_903917595.1 uncultured Rhodobacterales bacterium | reverse complement strand
GGCATCCCGGATGGCGCGACGGTCCTCATGGGCGGCTTCGCAGGCACCGGTGAGCCCCGCCACCTTCTCGCCGGTCTTCTCGAACAGGGCGCCAAGGATCTCACCATCGTCGGCATCCACGCCGGCATGGCCGACGATGGCCTCGGCGCCCTCGTTGCCGCAGGTCGCGTCCGCAAGGCCATCGTCTCGTGGGCGAGGAGCCCCATTGGCCCAATCCCCCTCGAACCCCTGCTGCGCGAAGGTCGCGCCGAACTCGAACTCGTCCCTCAAGGCACGCTGGCCGAACGCATCCACGCGGCCGGCTCTGGTGTGCCCGCCTTCTTCACCGCCACCTCCGTCGGCACCCCTCTGGCCAAGGGCAAGGAGCACCGTGAGATAGACGGCCGCATCTACGTGCTGGAGAAAGCCATCTTCGCCGACGTCGCTCTGATCGAGGCTTGGCAAGCCGACCGCTGGGGCAACCTCACCTACCGGCGCGCAGGCCGAAACCTCAACGCCGTCATGGCTCCGGCCGCCAAGCTCACCATCGCCCAGACCCAGCACCTGGTCGAACTCGGCACCCTGGACCCGGACCACATCGTCACGCCCAGCATCTACGTGCAGCGGGTCGTGCACATCCCCTATGGAGACCCTCCGCTTTAGGCAGCGGCCTCACTCTCTCCGACCACAAGAATGGCGTGATCCGTCTGCGCCCGCGGCACATGGCCACGGAACGCAAACGGATCAAACCGCCGGGCCTTATACCAACCCCGCTAACCACTGACCGATGCCCAACTGCGGTGTCCGATGGTTCGGATACGATCCGGATCTTCGGTAAGGAACCTCCAGGCCTTGGCGCACGCGGCGAGGATGTCGTCGTAGGTGTCCCAGACAAGGTTCGCGAGCATGTTGCTGCGCAGGTAGGCCCAGACGATCTCCATCGGGTTGAGTTCGGGCGCATAGGGCGGCAGGCGGAGCAGGGAGACGTTGTCGGGCAGGCGCAGGCGCTCGCCTGGCTGGTGCCAGCCGGCGCCGTCGCAGACCACCAGGGCGTGGGCGCCGGGTGCGACCATGGCGCTGATCTCGCGCAGGTGCTCCCCCATTGCCTCGCTGTTGACCGCCGGCATGATGATGGCCGCACCCACGCCGCGCGCCGGGCAGATGGCGCCGAGCAGGTGCACGCTGTCGTGGCGGTTGTCGCGCACCATCGGCGGGCGCGTGCCGATCGGCGCCCAAACATAGGCATGCCCGCCCTTCTGGCCCACGCGGGCCTCGTCCTGGTACCACACCTCAAGCGTCCTGCCCGCGGCCGTGGCCGGCAGAACCTGCAAGGCTAGGACAGCGAAGTTTTTTTAAAAGCCTCCTGGGCCGCCGGATCCTTGCGTGGGTGGAAGGGCCGCGGTTGCAGCCGCGTCAGCTTCATCTGCCGAAGCCAGGCGCCGATCGTGTTCTCATGCACCCGCACCTCGAAGCGCCGCTCAACCTCGTCGCGAAGGTCCACGCAGCGCCAGCGCACCACCCGGTCGCGCTCGGGGTCCGGACCCTTCATCACCAGCGCCAGAAGCTCCGCCATCTGATCCCGGCTCAGCACCGCGCGACGCCCCCCACCGCGGCGCGACACCAGACCCTCGAGCCCCAGGGTGTTGTACCGGATCACCCAGTCGCGCAGCGTCTGACGGTCCATGCCATTCTGCGATGCAGCCGACGTGCGCGAGGCACCCTCCAGCACCATCGCCAGCGCCAGCAAGCGACGAACCTGCGCACCGTCATGGCTCTTCGCCGCACGGTGACGCAGTTCCAGCGCCGTGTGCTCCAGGCGCGTTACCTTCAAGCCAGCCGGCATCCCGATCGCGCCCCCAAAACCAAGCGCAGCGAATCAGATCACGACCGCGTCGGAGAAGGGAAATATGAGTCAGTGCATGCAGGGGTTGGTATAAAAGTCTTTTTGCTTCTTTTTCTTCAGAAAAAGAAGATTCTTCCTTACTGCTTGGGCGCCCCGAACTCC
>CAIXBE010000016.1 GCA_903917595.1 uncultured Rhodobacterales bacterium | reverse complement strand
TGGCCGCGTTGCGCATGGCGCAAGAGATGACGGCGCGGCGGTAACCGGCGGAGCGTGGGCCAGCCCCCGCACCCGCGGAGTATTTTTGAAAAGAGCAATCACGAGGGGCGTGAATGGGAACGATTGACGGTCTGCCGCCCCTGCGTGAGGTGCTGCAGGCACATGATCTGGTGGCACGAAAGCAGTTGGGGCAGAATTTCATTCTGGACCTGAACCTGACCGCCCGTATCGCGCGGGCGGCGGGGGACCTTTCGGCCTGCGACGTGCTGGAGGTGGGTCCCGGTCCCGGTGGCCTGACGCGCGGCTTGTTGATCGAAGGTGCGCGCCGGGTGCTGGTGGTGGAAAAGGACCCGCGCTGTCTGCCGGCGCTGGAGGAGATCGCCGCCACGGTGCCGGGGCGGTTGCAGATCGTGCTGGGCGACGCGCTGGCGGTGGATGTGCGGTCGATGTTGACGCCGCCGATCAAGGTGGTGGCCAACCTGCCCTACAATGTCGGGACCGAGCTTCTGATCCGCTGGCTGACGCCTGCGGTCTGGCCGCCGTTCTGGTCCTCGCTGACGTTGATGTTCCAGCGCGAGGTGGCCGAGCGGATCGTGGCCAAGCCGCGCACGGATCATTACGGGCGGCTGGCGTTGCTGGCGCAATGGCGGGCGGATGCGCGTATTGTGATGACCCTGCCGCCCGAGGCCTTTACTCCCGCGCCCAAGGTGCATTCGGCCGTCGTCCACCTGACCGCCCTGCCCGAGCCGCGCTATCCTTGCGACGGTGCGGTCCTGCAGCGGATCACTGCGATGGCCTTCAACCAGCGGCGCAAGATGCTGCGGTCCAGCCTGAAGGCACTGGCACCGGGGATCGAAGGGGTGCTGGAAAGCGTCGGCATTCCGCCCACCGCGCGGGCCGAGGAAATCGGGTTGGAGGCGTTTTGCGCCTTGGCCCGGGCTGTGGCCCCCTAGGCCTTCACGCGCTGGTTCTGCGGGTCGTACAGCGGTTCCAACTGCACCTGCGCCGGAACCCGCTCCGAAGCAACCTCAAGCTCATAGGTGCCCGAGCGCACGAAATCCTCGGTCACGCCGCCGGGATTGCGAACGTATCCGATGCCGATGCTTTGCCCAACCGTGTGGCCATAGCCACCCGACGACAGCCAGCCCACCCGTTCGCCATTGCGGTATATCGTCTCGCGGCCAAGCAGGATCACCTGCGGGCCGGCGGTGAAAGTGGCGAGACGTTTCTTCACCCCGTTCGCCAGTTGCGCCGCCACCGCCTCACGGCCCAGGAACGGCAGGCCGGATTTCAGCTTGCAGGCCCAGGCAAGGCCAGCCTCGACCGGGGTATGGTCGGGGCCGATGTCGGACCCCCAGGCGCGGTAGCCTTTTTCCAACCGCAAGGTCTCGATCGCGCGGTAGCCGGCGTTGGTGACCAGACCCGTCGCCATCAGCGATTCGTAAACAGTTACAGCCACTTCGGTCGGCATGTGCAATTCCCAGCCCAATTCGCCGACATAGGTCACGCGCAGGGCCAGAACCGGACAACCAGCTATGGAGATCGCGCGGGCGGTGCCGAAGGGGAAACCTGCGTTTGTGATATCATCGGGGGTCAGGTCTTGCAGGATCTCACGCGATTTTGGACCCATAAGCGACAGGACGGCCGAGCCGGATGTCACATCAACCAGTTGAACATCGCCACACAAGTTACGGGAAATCCAGTCAAAATCATGCGTGGCAAAGCCGGTGCCGGTGACGATGTAATACTCATCCGCCGCGCGGCGCACTACGGTCAGGTCGCATTCGATGCCGCCCTTGGCGTTCAGCATCTGGGTATAGGTCAGCGACCCCACCGCCCGGTCAACGTTTCCAGCGGCGATCCAGTTCAGCGCCTTGGCGGCATCCGGCCCCTTGACCAGGAATTTGGCGAACGAGGTTTGGTCAATTAAAACAGCGGCTTCGCGGGCGGCCTTGTGTTCGCGGCCCACCGCGTCAAACCAGCCGGGGCGTTGGTAGGAGTAGCGGTCAACCGGCTCCTCCTGCGGCCCTGCGAACCAGTTCGGACGCTCCCATCCCAGCTTTTCGCCAAAGCACGCGCGAGCCGCTTTCAGATGCGCGTAAAGCGGCGAGCGGCGGGTGGGTCTTGCGGATTGCATCTCCTCGGACGGCCAGGCGATGGTGTAGTGCTTGGCGTAGGCCTCGGTCGTGCGGGTGCGGACCCAGTCGGTGGACCGGTGCGGCGGGCCGAAACGGCGGATATCGACCGGCCAAAGGTCGTAGGGCGCGGCCCCGGTGGCCACCCATTCGGCCAGCGCCATCCCTGCCCCGCCGCCAGATGCGATGCCAAAGGCGTTGAAGCCCGCGCCGACGAAGAAATTGCGCAACTCCGGCGCTTCACCCAGGATGAAATTGCCATCCGGGGTAAAGCTTTCCGGCCCGTTGATCAGTTGCTTGACGCCTGCGGTGGCCAGCGCCGGGACGCGGGCAATCGCGTCCTCCATGAACTGGCTGTAGTGATCGTAGTCAGAGGTCAGGAGTTCAAAGTGAAAGCCCTCGGGGATGCCGTTCGTGGCCCAGGGTTTCGGGTTCGGCTCATACCCGCCCCAGACCAGACCGCCGACGTCTTCCTTCCAGTAAGTCAGCCGGTCGGGGTCGCGCAGGGTGGGCAGGCCGGGGGTAACGCCTTCGATCTTTTCGGTAACCATGTATTGGTGTTCGACCGACACCAGCGGCACGTTGACGCCCACGGTCGCGGCAAGGGTGCGGGTCCATTGGCCCGCACAGCAGACGACTTTCTCGCATTCGATGGTGCCAAAGGGGGTTTCGACGCCGCGAATCCGGCCATCCTCGACGATCACCCGCGTAACCGGCGTATCCTCGAATATCTTCACCCCCGCCATCCGCGCGCCACGGGCAAGCGACTGAGTGATGTCGGAGGGATTGGCTTGCCCGTCCGTTGGAAGATAGGCCGCGCCAACCAGATCGTCGATGGTCATCAGCGGCCACAGATCCTGCGCCTCCTTGGGCGTCAGAAGGTGCATTTCCAGCCCGAAACTATGCGCGGTGGTGGCTTGCCGCTTTACTTCTGTCCAGCGTTCTTCGTTGCAGGCCAGCCGCAAGCCGCCGTTCATCTTCCAGCCGGTTTGCAGGCCAGTTTCAGCCTCCAGCGATTTGTAAAGGGCGACCGAATGACCCAAAAGCTGGGTGATGTTGGCGCTGGTGCGCAACTGTCCGACCAGACCCGCCGCATGAAACGTGGTGCCGGAGGTCAGCTTTTTGCGCTCCAGCAAGACCGTGTCGGACCAGCCGAGTTTGCCCAGGTGATAGGCGACAGAGGTGCCGACGATGCCGCCGCCGATGACGACGACGCGGGCGGTGGTGGGAAGTTCGGTCATGGAGAGGTCCTGAACACGGCCATCGCGGCACGGTAAGTTATAAGGTAATCAGCGGTATAGGCGGCATAGTTGAAGTCGAGGCTTGAGTGGATTTCCTGCACCATGGACCACATCGCCTCACGCAGGGCCGCTGCCGCCTTCATCGCGCGGTAACGGCGGCGCAGGTCCGCGTCTGGCGCATTGCCGAAATAACTGGTTAGCAGCCAGTCTTCCTGCACCGGATCAAGGCCGTTGTTGGCCGCAAGTCCGCCAAGGTCGAACAACGGAGAGCCCCAGCCAGCATAGTCCCAGTCGATCAGCCACATCCGGCTGCCGTCATGCAGGAAATTTGCCGGCAAAAGGTCATTGTGGCCGAAGACGAGGTCGATCCGGCCCACGGCGGCCTCCAGTTCGTCGGCCTCCTCCAGCAGACCTGCTACGGTGCCAAGGTGGGGCGAGCGGCCTTCGCCCAGGGTGGCGGCATAGTCGCGCAGCACCTGAAACACCCAGAAGGTCAGCGCCGGGCCACGCAGGTGGCGTGGGATGTCTCGGTGGCATTGCTTGACCAAATCCAGCGCCTGCCGCAGCAGGTCAGGCTGGCGCAGGTCCTCGGCACTCATGGTGCGGCCTTCGACAAAGTCGATCACCAAGGCACCCGGTTCGTGATAAAGAACCGCAGGCGACACCCCCGCCGCATGGGCGGCGCGGGATGCGGCAAGCTCGTTGAAGCGCATGATCTGATGCACCGGGATATCGTCGCCGATCCGCACCACGGCGCGGCGGATGGCGTCGGTCACCAGCACGTTCAGGTTGGTGATCCCACCGCCCAAGGGCACGGCAGTCGCAGCGCCAGTCCAGATCGGCAGGGCCAGCGCGCGCTGAACAGGATCAACGGATCCCATGGTCAGGCCACCGGCATCCGGGCCTCGGCCATGCCGGCATACCAGCTTGAGCCAAAGGGGATGGCGTCGTCGTCGAAGTTATAGGCC